>JALVEM010000574.1 GCA_027030825.1 Thiohalobacter sp. | reverse complement strand
CCGGTCGATCTCCGGCACCACGCCCGAGGTGCTGAGGGTGACGCGCCGCTTCGAGATGCCGAAGCCGAGATCGTCCATCATCAGCCGCATCGCTGCGACCACGTTGTCGAAATTGAGCAGCGGCTCGCCCATGCCCATCATCACCACGTTGGTGATGACGCGATTCTCGACCACATGCCCGCCGAGCAGGCGGTTGGCGACCACCACCTGGCCGATGATCTCGGCCGTGGAGAGGTTGCGGTTGTAGCCCTGGCGGGCCGTGGAACAGAAGCTGCAGTTGAGCGAACACCCCACCTGGGAGGACACGCAGAGGGTGCCCCGGTCCGCCTCGGGGATGAACACGGTCTCGATGGCGTTGCCGTCGGCCAGGCGCAGCAGCCACTTGCGGGTGCCGTCCTCCGAATGCTGTTCCGCGATCACCTCCGGCAGCGCCAGCGTGGCCTCGGCCGCCAGCCGGGCACGCAGCACGCGGGCGATATCCGTCATGGCCTCGAAATCGTCGCACTGGTGATGGTAGAGCCATTTCATCACCTGGCGCGCGCGATAGGGTTTCTCGCCCCAGCCGACGAACAGCGCCTCCAGACCGGCGCGGTCGAAGTCGTAGAGGTTGACGGGGGTGGCGATGGGAACTGCCTGTTCGCTCATGACGTGAAGGTCCCGGGCCCTGCCGGATCGGAATCCCGCCAGCTTAGCCGGAAACCCATGACGGCTCAAGACGTTGGGCGGATCGGGGGACCCGGGGTCACCAGTCCGCCACACCGGCGAGACGCGAGAGCGCCGCCAGCCGGGCGCTCAGGGCATCGATGAAGGCATCGACGTCGTCCATGGTGTTGTCCTTGCCCAGGCTCACGCGGACGGCCCCGCGTGCCCGCTCCGGCGGGATGCCCATGGCGGTGAGCACGTGGCTGGCTCGGGTACTGCCGCTGTGGCAGGCCGAGCCGCTGGCAATCGCGATGTCCTCGCGGTCCATTTCCATGACCAGGGTCTCGCCGTCGATCCCCGATGCCAGGAACATGCAGGTGTTGGGCACACGCTCGGCATCGACGGCCACTCGCTCGACCCCGGGCAGGGCATCGAGCCTGGCCGTCAGGTGTTCCATGAGCCGCGCGAGATGGCGCGTGCGCGTCTCGAGCTCGCGCGCCGCCAGTTCCGCCGCCATGCCGAAGCCCACGATGCCGGGCACGTTCTCGGTGCCGGCGCGCCGCCCCTTCTCGTGGCCGCCACCACGCAGCAGCGGCTCGAAGGGCACCTGCGGATCCAGGACGAGCGCCCCGACCCCCTTGGGGCCGTAGAGCTTGTGGGCGGAGAGGCTAAGCATGTGCACGCCGGCCGTGCCGAAGTCGACCGGCACCTTGCCGGCCGCCTGCACGGCATCCGTGTGCACCCAGGCGCCGATCCCGCGGGCCAGGGCCGCCACCTCGGCCAGCGGCTGGATCGCGCCCGTCTCGTTGTTGGCCCTCATCACGGAGACCAGGCGCGGGCGGTGTTCGGCGAGCAGCCGCCCGGCCGCCTCGAGGTCGAGCGTCCCCGCCGCCGTCACCGGCAACAGGCAGGGCCCGCCCTGCCCGGCCAGATGCCTCGCCGGTTCCAGCACCGAGGAATGCTCGATGGCACTCACCGCCAGCGGACCGCCGCCGGCCACGGCGAGCGCCGCGTTGTTGGCCTCGGTGCCGCCGCTGGTGAACACCACCCACTCGGGCGGCACGCCGACCAGCGCGGCGACCTGGGCCCGGGCCTGTTCGATCGCGTCACGGGCGGCGCGACCGGCCCGGTGCAGGCTGGAGGGGTTGCCGAACTGCGTCTCCAGCCAGGGCCGCATGGCCTCGCGCACCCGGGCATCGAGCGGCGTGGTGGCGTTGTGGTCGAGATAGATCACGGCTGGCGTTCCGCCTCGAGCGATTCCACGGGCACCCTGATCTCGGTATCGCCGGCCTCGGCTTCGAGGCGCTGCGCGACCTCGCGCACCCGGGCGTTCTCCATCAGGCTGCCGAGCGTGATGCCGCCGAGGAACTCCCGGATGCGGGCGCTGAGTTCGATCCAGAGTTCATGCGTGAGACAGGGGGCGTTGTTCTGGCAGTTGCCCAGCCCCCCGCAACGGGTGGTGTCCACGCTCTCGTCGACCGCCTCGATGACCTCGGAGATGGCGATCTCGCCGGCCGGCCGGGCCAGCGAATAGCCGCCCCCGGGGCCCCGGGTGCTGACCACCAGGCCGGCACGGCGGAGTCGGCTGAAGAGCTGCTCCAGATAGGAGAGAGAGATTTCCTGGCGGCGCGAGATCTCCGCGAGCCGCACCGGGCCGCCGCCGTCGTGCAGCGCCAGGTCGAGCATGGCGGTCACGGCATAGCGCCCTTTCGTGGTGAGTTTCATGGCAACCCCGGTTTATGCGAGAATCAGGAGATAATGAAGAAGCCTGACATACCTGAGCAATTTAGTCAAGATTTGTCCGGTTTCTCCTCATCCTTCTCTCCCTGCGTCGATCCGGCATCCGAGCGCACGTCCTCGAGCGGATCGATGTCCTCCAGCGGCGCCTCGCGACCGATCTCGCACGGCCCCAGATCCGGCAACCGGATGTCCGCGACCTCGGCACCGAGCTGCTTGAGGCCCTTGCACATCTCCTCCATCTGGCGGTCCATGGCGTGCATGTGCTCCAGCATGGCATGGATGGCGGTGGCGACCGGGTCCGGCATGTCCCGTGTCAGTCCATAGGCATCGAAGCCCATCTTGCGGGCGATCTCCCGCGTACCCTCGGAGATCTCAGGGGCCTTCTTCCGCCGCTCCACCACGCGGCCCGGCACCCCGACCACCGTGGCCCCGGGGGGCACATCCTTGACCACCACGGCGTTGGAGCCGATGCGCGCGCCCTCGCCCACCTCGATCGGGCCCAGCACCTTGGCGCCGGCACCGATCACCACGTTGTCGCGGATGGTCGGGTGCCGCTTCTCCTTCTTCCAGGTGGTGCCGCCCAGGGTCACGCCGTGGTAGAGCGTCACGTCGTCGCCGATCTCGGCCGTCTCCCCGATCACCACCCCGATGCCGTGATCGATGAAAAAGCGCCGGCCGATCTTCGCCGCCGGATGGATCTCGATGGCGGTCAGCCAGCGCGCGAACGAGGACAGCCAGCGCGCCAGCCAGCGGAAGCCGGCGTTCCAGAGACCGTGCGCCACGCGATAGAAGATGACCGCGTGCACCCCCGGATAGGTGGTGAGCACCTCGAAGGTGGTGCGCGCCGCGGGATCGCGGTCGAACACGCAGCGGACGTCTTCGCGGATGCGGGCGAACATGACGGTGAGGATTTCCCAATCACATGAAGCAGGAAGGGAAATGATACCACCGGCAGGTGACGAAGTGCGGGCAGGGGACAGATGCAGGCAGGAGATCAGTCGCCACCGCCGCCGCGTTCGCAACAGTCCTCGACCGAGGAGAGAATTCCGCGCAGGATGTTGACCTCCTTCTCGTCGGGGGCGGCGCGCAGGAACAGCCGCCGCAGGCGCAGCATCATGCGGCCGGGGCGGTCGGGCTGCAGGAAGCCGGTGCGATGGAGCACGGATTCCAGATGCGCGAAGAAGCCCTCGAGCTCGGTGGCGGTGGCCGGCGGATAGCCGGTGCCGTCGGTGTCGATCGGGCGCTCGGTGCTCGGCGCGGCGCGGTGCAGCAGATAGGCCATGACCTGCACGGCCTGGGCGACATTGAGCGAGCTGTAGTCCGGGTTGGCGGGGATGTGCACGAGCGCGTGGCAGCGGGCCAGCTCCTCGTTGGTGAGCCCGGACCGTTCCCGGCCGAAGAGCAGCGCGGTCTCGACATCCGTGGCCAGGATCTCGTCCACGCAGGTCTCGGGCGTGCGCATGGGCCATTCCAGCGCCCGTCGTCGGGCGCTCAGCCCGTAGACTCGCCGGCAGCCGGCGATCGCCGCGTCGAGATCCGGGTGCACCTCGGCCGCCTCCAGCAGATCGTCGGCGCCGGAGGCCATGGCGGTCGCCTCCGGATGCGGAAAGGCGGCCGGGTTCACCAGCACCAGCCGGGTGAGCCCCATGGTCTTCATGGCACGCGCGGCCGATCCGATGTTGCCGGGATGGCTGGGTTCGACCAGCACGATCCGGACCCGCTCACGCAACGGCCTCACGGCGTGTCGGCTCCCAGCAATTGCGCCGCCGCGAGCGCCAGCCGGGCGATGCAGCGGTTGGCCGCGGCCACGCCGGCCTCCGGCCCCACCTGCGCCAGGGGTTCCTCGATGACGACCCGCCTCGATGCGCGCATCCGCTGCATCGCCACCTCGACGTCGCGCAGCCGGGCCACCAGCCGGAAGCGCGCCGGCGTGCTGCGGTAGTCGATCTCGAAACGCATCAGGTCGATCTCGAGGCGTTCATCCGGCAGCACGCCCGAGCCGGGCAGGACGACGGCCGCGCAGCAGCCGGAGGCATCCAGGGCATCGGCCAGCAGCGGCGCGAGCTGCCTGGCCGGCGTGTCCACCCAGCGGTAACGGGCATGATAACCCAGCACCTCGCCCTCCTTGCGGTAGGCGATACGCGCCGAATCGTAGGCCGGAAACACATGCACGGCGGCCAGCTCCACCACTCGCCCCCGACCGTTCACCTTCGGCAACGCGTCCTCGGGCAGCTCCAGCCGGTAGTAGCCGACGGGCTGGTTCTTCGGCTCGGGCAGCAGGGTGCAGGCCGATATCAGGAACAGGAGGATCGAGAGGATCGGCAGGCGCACAGGCATGGGCGTCATTCTCCGGGGCCGGGCGGCAGACGTTCGCCGTGGATGAGCAGAGTGGGATTCTCGTCGAGCCGGCGTACGAGGCGGTCGAGGTTGTCCGCCAGCCGGCCGATGGTGCCGAGCACGGCATCGAGCTTCGGTTCCAGATCGTGGCTGAGTGACTGGAGTGCCCGGCTGCCCGCGGTCGTCTCGCGCTTGAGGGTCTCGCCCGCCTCGCGGAAGGTCACCGCCATGGCCTGGACCGACTGCGCGCTGCTGCGTACATCGGCGATCAGAGCAGGCACCTCCTCGGTGACCTCGGCGGCGCGGCGGAAGAAGCGGCCGGCATCCCGGATGCTCGAGGCGAGGGTCTCGCTCTCCTCGGCCAGCCGCGCCGTCAGCCGTTCGACATGTTCCAGGCTGGCGGAGATACGCTGGCGGTTGTCGGGCGAGAGCAGCCGGTCGAGATCCCGGGCGGCCCGGTTGAGGTTGGCGATGAGCTCGGAAACGGCGTCGTCGAGCCGCTTGAACAGCGAGGGACCGGCCCGGATCACGGGCTCGGGATTGTTGGGGGTTGGCTCGAGGAGGGGCGAATCCGGACTGCCGCCGGCCAGCTCGATGGAGGCGATGCCGGTCAGTCCCTGGGCGCGCAGCTCGGCATAGGTGTCCTGATGGATGGGCACGCCCTCGCGGATGGCGAGCGTGAGGATCACGCGCTGCGGATTGCTCGGATCCAGGGCGATCTTCTTCACCTTGCCCACCTCCACGCCGCGATAGCGCACCGGCGCGTCCACATAGAGGCCGGTGACCGACTCGTTCATGTACACCCGGTAGGTACGGTAGTGCTCGGTCACGTCGCCGAAGGCGAGCCACAGGCTGATGGCGATGCCGGCGCCGCCCAGCAGGATGACGAACAGACCGACCAGCACATATTGAACGCGTGTCTCCATCAGCACTCCCTGACCCGAAGGCGCGCGCGTGGCCCCTCGAAATACTCGCGCACGGCCGGGTGTTCATGGTGGAGCAGCTCGCACATGGGCGCAACCGCCACGATCTTCCCGTCGGCCAGCACCGCCACCCGGTCGGCCACCCGCCAGAGGGAATCCAGATCGTGCGTGATCATGACCACGGTGAGCCCCAGCCAGCGGCGGATGTCGAGCAGCAGGGCGTCGAAGGCGTCCGCACTGGCGGGATCGAGTCCCGAGGTCGGCTCGTCCAGAAACAGCAGTTCCGGATCCATCACCAGCGCCCGGGCCAGTGCGGCGCGCTTGATCATGCCGCCCGAGAGTTCGCTCGGGCGCAGCAGGCCGGCCTCCGGCGCCAGCCCGACCATGCGCACGCGCAACGCAGCCATCTCCATCCGCACCGATGGCGGCAGTCGCGTGTGCTCGACCAGGGGCCAGGCGATGTTCTCCAGCACGCTGAGCCCGCTGAACAGCGCACCGTGCTGGAACAGCACCCCGAACCGGCGCCGCAGATGCCGGGCGGCCCGCTCGTCGAGCGCCGTCACGTCCTGGCCGAACAGGCGCAGGCTGCCCGCCGTGGGGCGGGCGAGCAGGATCATCTCGCGCAGCAGCGTGGTCTTG
>JALVEM010000573.1 GCA_027030825.1 Thiohalobacter sp. | reverse complement strand
CGGCCGGTTGTCATGACTGTCCGAGACGATGCAGATCTTCATCTTTCAGGTGAAGAGTGAGGCGTGAGGCGTGAGAGGTGGGGCGTGAGCGTGACGTGAGATGCGGAGCACCATGGTCGAGAAAAACGCCGAGGCTTCCTTGGCATGAGGGCATGTGCCCGGCCGGCGACTCGGCGCTGCCGAGCATCGTAGGACAGGCGCGGAGAAGCGAGCGGCTGTCCGAGCCCCGTCGGGGGCGAGTTCCGCGAGCGCGCGACTGGCCGAGAAGCGCAGGGCATCCGCGCCGCGGACAAGCCGCCGGAGCCGACGGGGGCATGCCCTCATGCCTCGATCACCTTGCACGCCCGACGCCTCGCTCCTCACGCCCCACCTCTCACTCCTCACTCCTCACTCAGAAATGCGGCTTCTCCGGCGCTTCCTGATACATCCGGATGCTGTTCATGATCTCCTCCTTGGCCTCGTCGACCCCGCCCCAGCCTTCGACGCGCACCCACTTGCCCTCGTCGAGATCCTTGTAGTGCTCGAAGAAATGGGCGATCTGGTTGAGCAGCATGGGAGGCAGATCGCGGAAATCCTGCACATGGCGGTACATGGTGCACAACTTGTCGATCGGTACGGCGAGCACCTTGGCGTCGTCGCCCGATTCGTCCGTCATCTTGAGCACGCCCACCGGCCGGCAGCGAACCACGGAACCGGTGATGAGCGGCACCGGGGTCAGCACCAGCACGTCGACCGGGTCGCCGTCGGAAGAGAGGGTGTGCGGCACATAACCGTAGTTGCACGGATAGTGCATGGCCGTGCTCATGAAGCGGTCCACGAACATGGCGCCCGTGGCCTTGTCCACCTCGTACTTGACGGGATCGCTGTGTGCCGGGATCTCGATGATGACATTGATATCGTTTGGGACGTTCTCGCCCGACTTGACGTGCTCGAGGTTCATTTCTGCCACCCGGAAACGATGAAGGGCCGGCAATTATACCGGCCCTTCATCAGAGGACGCTAATTTTCCTCACACCATCAGCGGAATGATCAGCAGCGCCACGATGTTGATGATCTTGATCAGCGGGTTGATGGCGGGGCCGGCGGTGTCCTTGTAGGGGTCGCCGACCGTGTCGCCCGTCACTGCCGCCTTGTGGGCCTCGGATCCCTTGCCGCCGAAGTGCCCGTCCTCGATGTACTTCTTGGCATTGTCCCAGGCACCGCCGCCGGTGGTCATGGAGATGGCCACGAACAGGCCGGTGATGATGGTGCCGAGCAGCACACCGCCCAATGCCTTGGGTCCGAGCAGCAGCCCCACCACGATGGGCGTGAGGACCGGCAGCAGCGAGGGCAGAATCATCTCGCGGATGGCTGCCCTGGTGAGCATGTCCACGGCACGGGAATAGTCCGGCTTCTGGGTCTTCTCCATGATGCCGGGCATCTCGCGGAACTGCCGGCGCACCTCGTTGACGATGCCGCCGGCGGCACGCCCGACCGCTTCCATGGCCATGGAGCCGAACAGGTAGGGGATCAGGCCGCCGATGAACAGGCCGATGATCACCATGTGGTCGGACAGGTCGAAGCTGGTGGTGATGCCGGCCTTCTCCAGGCCGTGGGTGTAGTCGGCGAACAGCACCAGCGCAGCCAGTCCGGCCGAGCCGATGGCGTAACCCTTGGTGACGGCCTTGGTGGTGTTGCCGACGGCGTCGAGCGGATCGGTGATGTTGCGGATCTTCTCGTCCAGCTCGGCCATCTCGGCGATGCCGCCGGCGTTGTCGGTGATGGGGCCGTAGGCGTCCAGCGCCACGATGATGCCGGTCATCGACAGCATGGACGTGGCCGCGATGGCGATGCCGTACAGGCCGGCCAGGTAGTAGGCGCCCCAGATGGCGGCGCAGACGGCGAGCACCGGTGCCGCGGTCGCCTTCATGGAAACGCCCAGTCCGGCGATCACGTTGGTGCCGTGGCCGGTGGTCGAGGCCTCGGCGATGTGCCGGACCGGACTGAATTCCGTGGCCGTGTAGTACTCGGTGATGATGACCATGGCCGCCGTCAGGGCCAGTCCGATCAGCGCGGCGCCGTAGAGCTGGCCTGCACTGTAGGTGCCGTTGCCGCCCATCATCCAGTCGGTGACGAACCAGAAGCCGATGGCCGCGAGCACGCCGGAGACGATCAGCCCGCGATAGAGCGCGTTCATGATCTTGCCGCCCTCGCGCGCCTTGACGAAGAAGGTGCCGATGATCGAGGCAATGATGGAGACGCCACCGAGGACCAGCGGATAGAGCACGGCGGCATCGCCGGCGTCCTTGAACATCAAACCGCCCAGCAGCATGGTGGCGACCACCGTAACGGCATAGGTCTCGAACAGGTCCGCGGCCATGCCGGCGCAGTCGCCCACGTTGTCGCCCACGTTGTCGGCGATCACGGCCGGGTTGCGCGGGTCGTCCTCGGGGATGCCGGCTTCCACCTTGCCCACCAGGTCGGCACCGACGTCGGCGCCCTTGGTGAAGATGCCGCCGCCGAGTCGGGCGAAGATGGAGATGAGGGAGCCACCGAAGGCGAGGCCGACGAGAGCGTGCAGGGGATCGGGCGCCCCCATCATCCGCAGGATGGCGAAATAGCCGGCAACCCCCAGCAGGCCGAGGCCCACGACCAGCAGGCCGGTGATGGCGCCGCCGCGGAAGGCCACCTGCATCGCGGCGTTGAGTCCCTGATGGGCGGCCTCGGCGGTGCGCACGTTGGCGCGCACCGAGATGTTCATGCCGATGTAGCCGGTGAGCCCGGAGAAGACGGCGCCGATGGCGAAACCGGAGGCGGTATACCAGTCGATGAAGATGCCGATGAGCACGAACAGCGCCACGCCCACGAGACCGATGGTGGTGTACTGGCGATTCAGGTAGGCAGAGGCGCCTTCCTGGATGGCGCGGGCGATCTCGCGCATGCGCTCGTTGCCCTCCGGCTGTTTCAGGATCCACAACATGGAATAGAGGCCATAGGCAACGGCGGCGAGGCCGCAGAGAATGGCGAATATCAGTTCAGGTGACATGACTTCCTCCGGTAGTCCATCTTCTTTCAGGCAATTTCGGCAGAAAGACCGCGGGAAATGTACCGGCCCTTTCTTCTTCTCCCCTTGATCTGTCTCAAGGGGAGTGGAAGGCCTGTCCCGGTCGGAACCCGAAATGGCGCTGGAGGTCCAGTTCCACGATGAGGCGGTCGACGGCCTCCTGGCCATGGATTCGCTGCACCTCGGCGAGCACCAGGCGGGCTGCGTTGCGGTTGTAGCCGCTGCCCATCTCGATGTGCATGGACAGCAGCTCGCGCGCGCGTTCGAGTTCCATTTCCCGATCTTCTCCGGGCAACGAAAAGGGGCGCGATCGCGCCCCTTTTCGGTATGTCGTGCCTACTTGAGCTCGAATTCGGGCAACTTCTTCGGCACCGCGACGTTCTTCAGGCACACGTATTTCGGGAGACCGTCCTTGCCATAGGGCGGATAGTCTTCCCCGGCCATGAGCGGAGCCAGATACTCCCGGCACCGCCTGGTGATGCCGAAGCCGTCGCGCGAGATGAAGCCCTTGGGCATCATCTTCTCGCGGTTGGCGACCCGCGAGAGAGGGGCCTCGCCGACCTTCCAGCGATAGGGCCTGTTGGAGGTGCGGACGATGGTGGGCATGACGGAGTTCTTGCCGGCGAGCGCGAACTCCACCGCCGCCTTGCCCATGGCGTAGGCCTGGTTGACGTCCGTCTTCGAGGCGATGTGGCGCGCCGCGCGCTGCAGGTAGTCCGCCACCGCCCAGTGATACTTGTGGCCCAGATTGTCGCGGATCATCTGTGCGATGACCGGAGCCACGCCGCCGAGCTGGGCGTGACCGAAGGCGTCGCGCAGTCCCTGGTCCGCGAGGAACTTGCCGTTCTCGTCGCGCACGCCCTCGGAGACCACCACCGAGCAGTAGCCGTACTCCGCTACCTTGCGGTCGACGGCGGCGAGGAACTTCTCCCGGTCGAAGGGCACCTCGGGGAAGAGGATGACGATCGGCAGGTCGCAGTCCTCGCTGGCGGCCATGCCGCCGGCGGCGGCGATCCAGCCGGCGTGCCTGCCCATGACCTCGAGCACGAAGATCTTGGTGGAGGTCTTCGCCATCGAGGCGACGTCGAAGCTGGCCTCGCGGGTGGAGACCGCGATGTACTTGGCCACCGAGCCGAATCCGGGGCAGTTGTCGGTGATGGGCAGGTCGTTGTCGACGGTCTTGGGGACATGGATGGCCTGGATCGGGTAGCCCATCTTCTTCGAGAGCTGGGAAACCTTCAGGCAGGTGTCGGCCGAGTCGCCGCCCCCGTTGTAGAAGAAGTAGCCGATGTTGTGGGCCTCGAAGACCTCGATCAGCCGCTCGTATTCACGGCGGTTCTCCTCGAGGCTCTTGAGCTTGTAACGGCAGGAGCCGAAGGCGCCGGAAGGGGTGTGGCGCAGTGCGGCGATGTCGCGGGCGGATTCCTTGCTGGTGTCGATCAGGTCTTCGGTCAGTGCGCCGATGATGCCGTTGCGCCCGGCGAAGACCTTGCCGATCCTGTCCTTGTGCTTGCGTGCCGTTTCGATGACGCCACAGGCACTGGCGTTGATGACGGCGGTCACGCCGCCCGACTGTGCGTAGAAGGCGTTTTTCCTTGCCTTGGATCTCGCCATGGTCTGTCTCCGTTTGTGGTCGTTCCTGGGATGACGTCGACGGTCGCTCGCGGCGCCCGTCAGGATTCTCCCCCTGCTTCCGCTTCCTGCGCCTGCCGGCGCTCGCGCTCGTGGTCCGCCTGCACCTGCAGCAGCGTGACGGTGCATTCGGTCAGATTGTCGTATTCCTCGATTCCGGTGCCGAATACCTGGTGGATCCGGTAGAAGAACTGGCAGCGGTAACGTTCCGGAGCGGTCTTGACGATGATGAAGTTGCAGTCGCCGTGTCGCCAGAAGACGGCCGGGCAGGTGGTGAGCTGGGTGGTGTGCGGATCGAGACGGAGTTCGGTTTCGGCGAGCTCGACGTCGACGTCCTCGCCGTAACGCTCGCGGAGCGTGGTCCTGATCGTCCACAGCTCGGCCTCGTTGAAATCCGGAACTTCACTCATGGTTCACTGACATCCGTCGGCATCGGCTTCACGCAACCCGGAATCCCGGAATTCGGCTGGGCCGACACTTTAATTGACACTCGATCGCGAGGCAAGGTAGCTTAAACCCGCAAGTGCCCCGGAACCATCAGAAAAATTGTATAAGCCCATGAAAAAAACTTGATCTGCCGGATGGCGGCGAGACTTCCCGCCGGGCGCCGGATTCCGGGGCGAACCGTGGCTGAGGGAGTTTGGGAAAAACAATGAGAATCGTGCTGATCGGCCCGCCCGGTGCCGGCAAGGGAACCCAGGCCAGGCGGCTTCACGAAAGACACGGCTGGCCGCTGATCGCCGTCGGTGACGTGCTGCGCGAGGCCGTCGCGCGCGGTACCCCGCTCGGCCGACTGGCAAGGGCCGCGATGGACGCCGGGCAGCCGGTCTCCGATGACATCGTCCTGGCCCTGCTTCGTGAACGCCTGGCACGAAAGGATGCACGCAAGGGCTTCATTCTCGACGGATTTCCACGCAACCTCGCACAGGCCGAGGCGCTCGATCAGCTCCTCGGCGAGCTGAACATGCCGCTGGATCTGGTGCTCCTGATCGATGTCGATTTCGACGAGCTGCTGCAGCGCATCGTCGGCCTCCAGACCTGCCGCGCCTGCGGCCGGACCTACAATCTTTTCACCCATCCGCCCCATGTCGACGGCGTCTGCGACGAATGTGGCGGGAACCTGCATCATCGAGCCGACGACACCGAGGAATCGGTCAGCAATCGCCTGCGGCTCTACGAAATGCAGACCGGCCCCGTGATCGCCCATTACCGGGAAAAGGGCCTGCTGCGGACCGTCCAGGGAGCCGGGTCTCCGGAAGAGGTCTTCCAGGCCATCGAAAAGGTCGTGGCGCAGACGCAGTCCGGAATGAAGCCGCGCACCGTCTCCACCCGCAGCGTCGCCGAGGCCATCGCCGCGATGAAGTCGCGGAACGGCCGGGCGGAGCAGGCGAGCGGGAATGCAGGTCGCGAATCCGCCGAAACATCCGTGTCGACCCGGCCGGATGAAGAGGCTGCCGGGCGCCCCGTCGGTGCGGTGAAGGAGACGGCCAGGGAAAAGGCCGCGACGAAGAAGACCGCGGCGAAGAAGACCGCGGCGAAGAAGACCGCAGCGAAGAAGACCGCAGCGAAGAAGACCGCAGCGAAGAAGACCGCAGCGAAGAAGACCGCAGCGAAGAAGACCGCAGCGAAGAAGACCGCAGCGAAGAAGACCGCAG
>JALVEM010000572.1 GCA_027030825.1 Thiohalobacter sp. | reverse complement strand
TCGGCGAACATCCACAACGGCATCCAGTTCTCGAGCAGCTCGATCATGCCGTCGCATCCCGGCCGACGAGGCGCAGCAGGGCGCGCAGGGCCATGGAGACGCCCTGCAGGAGCAGCAGGGCGGCCATGAGCGGGATCAGGGTCTTGAGCAGATAGACCCAGGGCAGACCGCCCGCCTCGGGCGAGGCCTCGCGGATGGCCCAGGCCTCGCGGACATAGTCCAGGCTGGAGTCGAGAATGAACAGGCAGACCGGGATCAGCAGCAGGAGGGTGCCGGCCAGGTCCACGAGAGCGCGCCCGCGCGGGCCCATGCGGCGATAGAAGATGTCCACGCGCACGTGCTGGTCGTGCCTGAGCGTGTAGGCGGCGCCCAGCATGAAGACGGTCGCGTGCATGTAGAGCACGGATTCCTGCATCGCGATCCAGCCCAGGTTGAAGGCATAGCGCAGCACCACGATCAGGAAGGTGACCAGCACCATGCCCAGCGTCAGCCAGGCGATGATGCGGCCGGTCCATTCGGAGAAGCCGTCGAGCCAGTCGGCAACCAGGGATAGGGCCTTCATGGAACGGCATTATACCCGGACGGCAGGTGTCCGGGCGGGGAGGCTACCAGCGCAGGATGACCCAGGCGGGCACCAGCTGGACGGGATCCAGTTCGTCCTGCCGGGTTTCGAGATCCCCGTCGCCGTCGGTGTCGATCAGATAGTAGGCAGGGCCCTTGGCCGGCTTGACCTTGATGAGATAGACCTGCCCGTTGATCCGGTACTCGGAGATGGTTTCGCCCTTGCGTCGGATGATGGTGACCTTCGGCTCGGGGACGACTTCGCTTTCATCATCCGACATGGGTGGCGGAGCACTGTCGGGCGCGCCATCGGGGACCGGCTGTGACCCGGGCGGGGGTTCGGCGCCGGCCGGGACGGCGAACAGCGTCAGCATCAGCATGATGGCGAGGTGGCGCATGAGGGCTTCCGTGCTGGTCAGTGGGTGTTGCCTCAGAGAATACAGAATTCGGGATACAGAATACAGAATTCGGAATTCGGAAGCAGGAAGCAGGAAGCAGGAAGCAGGAAGCTGGAAGCTGGAAGCTGGAAGCTGGAAGTGAGGAGTGAGGAGTGAGGAGTGAGGAGTGAGGAGTGAGGAGTGAGGAGTGGCGACATTCCGTGGATTCGGTGGATTCCGTGGCCGTTTTTCATCACGGTCATTCCGGACGGTGCGTAGCACCCACTTTTCGTCATCCCGGAAAGCGCGAAGCGCTTGTCCGGGATCCAGGAAAGGGTTCACCCCGCAGTGGCTCGAGTTGACGTGGTTTCTGGATTCCGGCTCGCGCTCCCCGGCTGGCGCCGGTTCGCCTGGCCGGAATGACTTTACTCTCCCGTCATTCCGGACGGCGCGCAGCGCCGATCCGGAATCCAGGAGAAGGGCGGGCCACGGTGGCATGGAGTAGCGTGGTTTCTGGATTCCGGGTCTCGCCTTCGGCTCGCCCGGAATGACCAGAGAAGAGAAGCCGCTCGCCCGGAATGACAAACGAGCGAGACCGGAATGAATGATCGAAACCCCTCACGCCTCACTCCTCACCCAATTTCCGTGTTATTCCGTGTGCTTCCGTGGCCATTGCTAATTTCGCTCATCCCGGAAAGGGCTCACCCCGCAGTGGCTCGAATTGACGTGGTTTCTGGATTCCGGCTCGCGCTCCCCGGCTGGCGCCGGCTCGCTTGGCCGGAATGACGGGGGAAGACTCCCATACTGAGGGCTTCTGGATTCTGAATTCTGTATTCAGGCCAGCGCAGCTGGCCATTCTTCCAGCTTCTATCTTCCAGCTTCCGGATCACAGCTCCAGCAGGATCTCCTGCTCCTCCGGCGAGGGTTCGAAGCCGCGCTGTTCGTAGTAGTCGAAGATGGCGTCGACCACCGCCTGGGGCTCGTCGAGCACCTGAAAGAGATCCAGATCCTCGGGCGAGATGGTGCCCTCGCCGACCAGGGTGCCGGCGAACCAGTCGATCAGCCCGCGCCAGAAGTCGCTGCCCACCAGGATGATGGGGATGCGTCGCGTCTTGCCGGTCTGCACCAGGGTCAGGATCTCGGCCAGCTCGTCGAGTGTGCCGAAGCCGCCGGGCAGGACCACGTAGGCCGAGGCGTACTTGACGAACATCACCTTGCGCGAGAAGAAGTGTCGGAAATTGAGCGCAATGTCCTGGTAGGGATTGCCGGACTGTTCGAACGGCAGCTGGATGTTGAGTCCGATGCTGGGCGACTTGCCGGCCTGGGCGCCCTTGTTGGCGGCCTCCATGATGCCGGGGCCGCCGCCGCTGACCACCGAGAAGCCGGCATCCGAGAGCCGGCGGGCGATCTCCTCGGCCCTGTGATACCAGGGATCGTCCGGCGGGGTGCGGGCCGAGCCGAAGATGCTCACCGAGGGCTTGATGCGGGCCAGCCGCTCGAAGCCCTCGACGAACTCGGCCATGATCTGGAAGATCTTCCAGGATTCGCGCGTGAGCTGAGTGTCGTCGATCGGCATCATGCCGGGATGCCGGCGTCGCGTCTTGTCGTCCATGTGTCGGTTTTTCCGCGGATTCCAGGGTTCCGGTCGATGACGAGCAAGTTCTGTACCGGAGAATCCGGCGGATGATACCATGCCGCCGAACAGGCACGGCCGGAATTGTCCCATGACGCAGACCGAATCCCCGTCCCCGCTGGTGCTGGTGGACGGTTCGTCCTATCTCTACCGCGCCTACCATGCGCTCCCGCCGCTCACCAACTCGAAGGGCGAGCCGACGGGCGCCGTCTACGGCGTGGCCAACATGCTCCGCAAGCTGCTGCGCGAGGTGAAGCCCGAGCGCATGGCGGTGGTCTTCGATGCACCCGGCAAGACCTTTCGCGACGCCATGTTCGAGGCCTACAAGGCCAACCGCCCGCCAATGCCGGACGATCTGGCGGCCCAGCTGCCGGTGCTGATGGAGCTCGTCGAGGCCATGGGCCTGCCGCTGCTGCAGGTGCCCGGCGTGGAGGCCGACGACGTCATCGGCACCCTGGCGCGCGAGGCCGCCGCGCGAGGCGAGGACGTGCTCATCTCCACCGGCGACAAGGACATGGCGCAGCTGGTCGACGGCCACATCACCCTGGTCAACACCATGACCGACACGGTGCTCGACCGGGAGGGGGTGATCGAGAAGTTCGGCGTGCCCCCGGAGCGCATCGTCGACTGGCTGGCGCTGGTGGGCGACACCTCCGACAACATCCCGGGTGTGCCGAAGGTGGGGCCGAAGACGGCCACCAAATGGCTGCAGCAGTATGGTTCGCTGGACGAGATCATCCGCCATGCCGACGAGATCCGCGGCAAGGTGGGCGAGAGCCTGCGCGCGCACCTCGACCAGCTCGAGCTCTCGCGCGAGCTCGCCACCATTCGCACCGATCTCGAGCTGCCCGTCACCCCCGACGAGCTGAAGATCCGGCCGCCGGATCGCGAGCGGTTGCGCGAGCTGCTCGCCCGCCTGGAATTCCGCACCTGGCTGCGCGAGCTGGAGGAAGAAGCCGCCGAGGCCGGCGACCCCCTGCCTGCGGCCGCGCAGGCGGCCGACTACGAGGTAGTGCTCGAGGAGACGCGCTTCCGGGACTGGCTGGCGCGCCTGGAGCAGGCGGAGCGGTTCGCCTTCGATACCGAGACCACCAGCCTCGACTACATGCAGGCAGAGGTGGTGGGGGTCTCCTTCGCCCTCGCGCCGGGCGAGGCGGCCTATGTGCCGTTCGGCCACGATTATCCCGGCGCCCCCGAGCAGCTCGATCGCGAGCGGGTGCTGGAAGCCCTGCGCCCGCTGCTGGAATCGGACCGCCCGCGCCTGCTCGGGCACAATCTGAAGTACGACATGAACGTGCTGGCCAACCACGGCATCGCGCTCTCGGGCATCGCCTTCGACACCATGCTCGAGTCCTATGTGCTCAATTCCACCGCCTCCCGTCACGACATGGACAGCCTGGCGCTCAAGTACCTCGGGCACCGCACCGTGCACTACGAAGAGGTGGCCGGCAAGGGTGCCAAACAGATCCCCTTCAATGCCGTGCCGCTGGAGACGGCCGGGCCCTATGCGGCCGAGGACGCCGACATCGTGCTGCGTCTGCACGCGCACCTGTGGCCGAAGCTCGCCGCCGAACCCGGGCTGAAACGCGTCTTCGAGGAGATCGAACTGCCGCTGGTGCCGGTACTCTCGGCCATGGAGCGCACCGGCGTGAAGATCGACGTCGAGCAGCTCAGGCAGCAGAGCCGCGAGCTGGCCGAGGCCATGCACCGCATCGAGGAAGAAGCACACCGCCTCGCCGGGGCCCCCTTCAACCTGGGTTCGCCGAAACAGATCCAGGAGATCCTGTTCGAGCGGCTGGGACTGCCGGTGCTGGCAAAGACCCCGAAGGGTGCGCCCTCCACGGCCGAATCCGTGCTGGCGGAACTGGCGGAGACCTACGAACTGCCGCGCCTGATCCTGGAGTGGCGCAGCCTGAGCAAGCTCAAGTCCACCTATACCGACCGCCTGCCCGAACAGGTCGATCCGCGCACCGGCCGCGTGCACACCTCCTATCACCAGGCGGTGGCCGCCACCGGCCGGCTCTCCTCCAGCGATCCGAACCTGCAGAACATCCCCATCCGGACCGAGGAAGGCCGGCGCATCCGCCAGGCCTTCGTTGCCGAGGAGGGCTTCCTGATGCTGGCCGCCGACTATTCCCAGATCGAGCTGCGCATCATGGCGCACCTCTCCGGCGACGCGGGGCTGCTGCGGGCCTTCGCCGAGGGGCGCGATATCCACCGCGCCACCGCCGCCGAGGTGTTCGGAGTGCCCGAGGAGGCCGTCACCAGCGAGCAGCGCCGCGCGGCCAAGGTCATCAACTTCGGACTCATCTACGGCATGTCGCCGTTCGGGCTGGCGAAACAGCTCGGCATCGACCGTGCCGAGGCGCAGGCCTACGTCGAGCAGTATTTCGCCCGCTATCCGGGTGTGCGCCGGTACATGGAGGAGACGCGGGCGAAGGCCCACGAGCAGGGCTACGTCGAAACGCTCTTCGGCCGCCGCCTGTACCTGCCCGAGATCAACGCCCGCAACCAGCAGCGCCGCGCCGCCGCCGAACGCACCGCCATCAACGCGCCCATGCAGGGCACCGCCGCCGACATCATCAAGCGCGCCATGATCCGCGTTCACCGCTGGATCGGAGAGGTTGCGCCCGAGGTGCGCATGATCATGCAGGTGCACGACGAGCTGGTCTTCGAGGTGCCGGAATCGGAGGTCGAGGCGGTCTCGGCACGGGTGCGGGAGCTGATGGAATCCGCGGCCGAGCTGAAGGTGCCGCTGGTGGTGGATACGGGAATTGGTCGCAACTGGGACGAGGCCCATTGATTGGCAATTCGGTATCGAATGGTTTAGGTTGAAGTCATGGCGGAACAGGATCGCAAGCAGCACTGGGAGCGCGTCTACGAGGAAAAGGCCCCGGACGAGGTGAGCTGGTTCCAGTCGGTGCCGGAGGTCTCGCTGGACCTCATCGAGCGGCATCTGCCGGACCGGGAGGCGCCCCTCATCGACGTCGGGGCCGGGGCTTCCACGCTGGTGGATCATCTGCTCGCGCGAGGTTACCGGAACCTCACGGTGCTCGACATCGCGGCCCGGGCGCTGGCCGAGGCCCGCACGCGGCTGGGCGAGCGGGCCGATGCGGTCGATTGGGTCGAGGGCGACATCACCTGCTGCGAACTGCCCGGTCGTTACGCCCTCTGGCACGACCGCGCGGTGTTTCATTTCCTCACCGAGCCGGCCGACCGTGCGGCCTATGTCGAGCGGCTCCGGCGTCACCTGAGACCGGGCGGCGTGGTCGTGATCGCCGCCTTCTCGCCCGAGGGCCCCACCATGTGCAGCGGCCTGCCCATCGTGCAGTACGATGCCGAAAGGCTGGCCGGCGAGCTCGGCGAGGGATTCCGGCATCTGGAATCCCGGCAGGAGGCGCATCGCACGCCGGCCGGGAAGATCCAGCAGTTCGGCTATCACGCCTTCCGGCGCGAGTCGTGACACATCAGGGTATTGCTTTCTGCCGGCGCATGACGTTATATTGACGTGGCGCGCCGATGGCGCGCACGGGAATGGAACTTTCTTGATCCGGGAAGTTCCAAGGTGGTGAACCGAGCGGTTCACGCCTGTCCGCTCTTCCTCCCTGGAGCGGGCATTCCTCCCGTCTGGCACACCCCATGCCAGGCGCTTTGCCCCGGCCTTTCCCCCCCTTAAGGCCGGGGCTTTTTCATTTGCTGGCTGTTGAAAAACTGCTGCGAATCCCGTCTGCGGTGTTGCGCGCTGCTCGCCCTCGTCCCTCTGTAGCCGGTCA
>JALVEM010000571.1 GCA_027030825.1 Thiohalobacter sp. | reverse complement strand
GCCCTTGCTGATCGGCGGCGCCACCACCTCGCGCGTGCACACGGCGGTCAAGATCGCCCCCCACTACACCAACGCGCCCACCATCTACGTCAAGGACGCCTCGCGGGCCGTGGGCGTGGCCCAGAATCTGGTCAGCCCCGACCTGCGCGATGCCTACGTGAAGCAGATCGCCCAGGAATACGAGGAGGTGCGCGCCCGCCACGAGGGAAGGCGGGAACGCACGCCCTGGCTGACGCTGGCCGAGGCCCGCGCCAACCGCACCCCCATCGACTGGTCGGACTACACCCCGCCGGCACCGAAGCAGCCCGGCCTGCACGTCTTCGACGACTATCCGCTCGAGGAGATCCGCGAATACATCGACTGGACGCCCTTCTTCAAGGCCTGGGAGATGGCCGGCAGCTATCCGCAGATCCTGCACGATCCGGTGGTGGGCGAACAGGCCAGCTGCCTGCTCGAGGATGCCCACAAGATGCTGGCGCAGATCGTCCGCGAGCGCTGGCTCAAGGCGCGCGCGGTGATCGGGCTGTTCCCGGCCAACCAGGTCGAGTTCGACGACATCCAGCTCTACACCGACGATACCCGCCGCACCCCGATGCTGCGCCTGCACCACCTGCGTCAGCAGACCCGGCGCCCGCCCGGCAAGCCCAACCAGTGCCTGGCCGACTTCATCGCCCCCGCCGAGACCGGCCTGCACGACTGGCTCGGCGCCTTTGCGGTGACCGCCGGCATCGGCATCGACGCACACGTCGCCCGCTTCGAGGCCGAACACGACGACTATCGCGCCATCCTGCTCAAGGCGCTGGCCGACCGGCTGGCCGAGGCCTTCGCCGAGCTCATGCACGCCCGCGTCCGGCGCGAGTTCTGGGGCTACGCCCCGGACGAGGCGCTCGACAACGAAGCCCTGATCCGCGAGCAGTATCAGGGCATCCGCCCGGCGCCGGGCTATCCGGCCTGCCCGGACCACACCGAGAAGGCCCTGCTCTGGAAGCTGCTCGACCCGGTCACGAATGCCGGCATCAGCCTGACCGAGAGCTTCGCCATGGTGCCCACGGCGGCGGTCTCCGGCTGGTATTTCAGCCACCCGCAGTCGCGCTATTTCGCGGTGGGCAAGATCAACCGCGACCAGGTCGAGGACTACGCGCGCCGCAAGGGCATGCCGGTCGAGGTGGTGGAGCAGTGGCTGGCGCCCAATCTCGGCTACGACCCGGGCGATTACGCACGGGAAGCCACCGGCTCGGCCTGAACGACGTCCACACCTGCACCGGAACGAGGCAGGGGCCGCCCGCCTGCGCTATACTGCAGGAATTGTCAGAGGCTGGAACACAAGAAACTCCCGCGCCCCATGCCCACGCCGGTGCTCATCTGCGACGATTCCAGTTTCGCGCGCAAGCAGATGGCGCGCGCGATTCCGGCATCCTGGGACGTCGAGATCGGCTTCGCCAGCAACGGCGAAGAGGCCCTCGAGGCCATCCGCGCCGGGCGCGGCGACATCCTGTTCCTCGATCTCAACATGCCCGGCCTCGACGGATACCAGGTGCTGGAAACCATCCGGCGCGAGGACCTGCCCACCCTCGTGGTGGTCGTCTCCGGCGATGTCCAGCCGGAGGCGCGCGAGCGCGTGCGCCGGCTCGGCGCGCTCGAATTCATCCGCAAGCCCATCGATCCCGAAAGGATCTCGGAGCTCCTGGACCGCTTCGGCATCCGGCTCGAGGCCGATACGACCGCCCGCCGCGACCTGACCGGCATCGAGTCCGAAGTCACCGATTTCGACATCTATCAGGAGATCGCCAATGTCGCCATGGGGCGCGCCGCCGATCTCCTCGCCCGCTACCTCGGCGTCTTCGTCCAGCTGCCGGTGCCGGAGGTCCGGCTGATCACGCA
This sequence comes from Thiohalobacter sp., assembly GCA_027030825.1. Classification (GTDB taxonomy): domain Bacteria; phylum Pseudomonadota; class Gammaproteobacteria; order Thiohalobacterales; family Thiohalobacteraceae; genus J048. Next base: position 4,477 of record JALVEM010000571.1, on the reverse strand, counting down.
TGACGACCTCGCCGGTCTGCTGCCGGATGCGCACACGGAAATCACCGCCATCACCCAGGGCTTCGTCTCCGGCCCCATCGTGGGAGAGGCCCTGCTGCTGTTCGAGGAAGCGCACGCCCAGGGCCTCGAGGACCTGCTGCCGGAACTGGACTGCCAGGCCGGCGAGATCCGGATGGATGCCGCCAATCTGCTCATCGGCGCCTGCCTGCGCGGCATCGCCGACCCGCTGGACGCCGAATTCGGCCTCAGTCACCCGGTGATCCTGCCGGCGGGAAAGCCGCTGACCGAACAGATCCGCCCCTTCGTACGCGCCCTGGCGTTCCGGTTCGTCTATCGCATCGAGAAGCACGCGATGGAATGCGAACTGCTGCTGCTTTTCACGGAAGACTCGCTGCCCGCGCTGTCCGAGCGCGTGGAGGCGCTCCATGCCTGAGAACGGCCGGCCCGCGATGCCATTGCACGAGCTGCACTGGCTGCTGGACATGGTGCACAACCTCGACGCCGGCCTCGTCATCATCGACCGCGAGCATCGCGTGCATCTCTGGAACCGCTTCATGGAAAACCACAGCGGCATCCCGGCCGACCGCATCCTCGGCCAGCCGCTGCGCACCTTTTTTCCCGACCTGCCGGAAGAGTGGCTGGAGCACAAGTTCCGCACCGTGCTGGACATGAACCTGACCAGCTTCTCCATCTGGCGCCAGCGCCCCTACCTGTTCCGCTTCCCGCCACCCCGGCCCTTCACCAGCCGGGCGGAGTTCATGTATCAGAACGTCACCATGCTGCCGCTGCGCTCCGTGGACGGCAAGGTGGATCATGCCGGCATCATCCTCTACGACGTCACCGAGAGCGCCCTTGCCCGGAACCAGCTCGAGACGATGAACCGCGAGCTCGAGAAGCTGAGCCGGATCGACCGCCTGACCGGCCTGTACAACCGCGGTTTCTGGGAAGAATGCCTGCATGCGGAGTTCCGGCGCTTCCGGCGCACCCGCCAGCCCGCCACCCTCGTCATGTTCGACGTGGACCACTTCAAGCGCATCAACGACACCTGGGGCCATCAGGCGGGTGACGAAGTGCTGCGCGCACTGGCCCAACTCACGCGGGACTCCATCCGCACCACGGACATCGCCGGTCGCTATGGCGGCGAGGAATTCGGCATCATCCTGGTCGATACCGAAGAGACCCGGGCCGTCCATCTGGCCGAGCGGCTGCGCCGGGAGGTGGAGCGCCTCGAGATTCCCCACGGCGAGACCGCCCTGCGCGTGACCATCAGCCTCGGCATCAGCCAGGTGCGCGAACAGCTCGACTCTCACGACCAGTGGCTCGCCTGCGCCGACGCCGCCCTCTATCAGGCCAAGCGCGAAGGACGCAACCGCTACGTGGTGCGTCCCTGTCTGGACTGCGGCTGAGCACACCGCTTCCTTTGACCTCGATCAAGCCGACCGCAATCGGGCTTGCAAAGCCCCGGCGGCCAACCCAATCTATCGGCCAGCACGACCAGAGGAGGGGGAAGATGGCTGCCGAGACCGATCGCAGGCAATTGCGATGCGCCGTGCCCAGCGCACAGACCCTGGACAGCATGGACATGCTGCTGCAGCTCTCGGGCGAGGACGACAGCCCGATCGAATCGCTCGCCGAGCTGCTCAAGCGAACCGAATACGTCGAGGAAGCACTGCGGCATCATGCGATGCCGCGCGCATGAGGCCGCAGCACCGATCCGACCCGGCCGCGTAGTCAGCCGCCCGGCCGCTCCTTCGATTTCCTGATGAACATCGCGGCCAGGAAGATGGCCATGCCGACCATGAACAGAACGACGAAGAGTGAAGCCAGGCCGTAATTGCTGCCGAGCAATTCCTTCCAGATCTCCATGATGCCTCTCCTCTCGGATCCCCTGGCAGGCTGTTGAAAAACTGCTGCGAAACCCGCCTGCTAATCCGCAATCCACGGCTATTGTAAGCGAGTTGCCGGAGACCGTGAGACCCCCACCGGGCGCCTACCTGACCTGAATCAAGAAAACGACGTCAGTCGTCCGTGCCGCCCGTGGCGGCGAGAAACAGGAACAGGCCGCCCAGGCCGCCGAACAGCCAGGTCAGCAGCGGGGCGCCGGCCACCAGATAGGGCGCATGGCCGTCGAGCCCGTAGACGAGGGCCGCGGAGACGAGCAGGGCGGCGCCGGCGATGGCGGTCACCGTGCGGCGGTTGTTCTCGATCATCGCCCGCCGCAGACGCCTGAGCTCGTCGGACTGCCATTCGATGCGCAGCCTGCCCTCGGTGGCCTGGGTCAGCGTCTTGTGCAGCAGGGTGGGCAGCTCGGGCAGGTGTTCGGTCCAGGCAGGCACGTTCTCGCGCATGTGGCGCACGAAGGCACGGGCACCGACCTGCTCGCTCATCCAGCGCTCCAGGAAGGGCTTGGCCGTGGCCCAGAGATCGAGGTCCGGGTACAGCTGGCGGCCCAGGCCCTCGATGTTGAGCAGGGTCTTCTGCAGCAGCACCAGCTGGGGCTGGATCTCCATGTTGAAGCGCCGGGCGGTCTGGAACAGGCGCAGCAGCAGCTGGCCGAAGGAGATCTCCTTCAGCGGCCGCTCGAAGATGGGCTCGCATACGGTGCGGATGGCGGCCTCGAATTCGTCCACCCGGGTCCCGCGCGGCACCCAGCCCGACTCCACGTGCAGTTCCGCCACCCGGTGATAGTCGCGCCGGAAGAAGGCCAGGAAGTTCTCGGCCAGGTAGCGCTGGTCCTCCGGGCTCAGGCTGCCCATGATGCCGAAATCCACCGCGATGTACCGCCCCTCGCGGCTGACGAAGATGTTGCCCGGGTGCATGTCGGCGTGGAAGAAATTGTGGCGGAAGACCTGGGTGAAGAAGATCTCCACCCCCTGCTCCGCCAGCCGTTTCAGGTCGATGCCGGCCGCGCGCAGCGCATCGATGTCGCTGATCGGGATGCCGTGGATGCGCTCCATGACCATCACCTGGTGCCGGCAATAGGGCCAGTAGACCTCGGGCACGTAGAGCAAATCGGAACCTGCGAAGTTGCGTCGCAGCTGGCTGGCGTTGCCGGCCTCGCGCAGCAGATCGAGCTCGTCGAGGATGGTCTTCTCGAACTCGCGCACCACCTCGACCGGCCGCAGGCGCCGGCCTTCGCGCCAGTAGCGCTGCGCCAGATGCGCCACGTAGTACATGAGCGAGAGGTCGCGCCGGATGACCCGCAGGATGCCCGGCCGCACCACCTTGACCACCACCTTGCGGCCGTCGGCGAGCACGGCGGCATGCACCTGGGCGATGGAGGCCGAGGCCAGCGGCGTCTCGTCGAACTCGGCGAACAGCTCCCCCACCGGTCGTCCCAGGGAATGCTCGATGATGGCCCGGGCCTGGGCACCCGGGAAGGGGGCGACGCGATCCTGCAGGGTGGCGAGGGCATCGGCGATGTCGTCCGGCAGCAGATCGCGGCGGGTGGAGAGAATCTGGCCGAACTTGACGTAGATGGGCCCCAGTTCCTCGAGCGCATTGCGGATGCGCTCGCCGCGCGGCAGCCGCTTTCTGCGAAACCAGTTCCAGGGCAGGAGATAGAGGAGAAATCGGACCGGCCGGAACAGGTGAGTGGCCAGCACCACCTCGTCGAGGCCGTTGCGCACCAGCACCAGGTTGATGTGGATGATCCGCAGGATCTGGCCCGGACTCAGCATGCCCCATCCCCGTCCAGTGCGCGCTCGAGGCGGCGAATGCGGGCCTCGAGCCGTTCGACGTCGTCGCGCAGGCGTTCGACCGCCTCGCCGAAGACCTCGAACTCGGCCTGCGTCGGCAGCAGGCGGGCCTCCTCGGTCAGGTATTCCGAGACATCCCGGCGCAGCACGCTCGCCGAGGCCTGCAGATACTCGCTGCCGGATCGCAGCAGCCGGCCGAACGCGTGGGCGACGGGATCGCCCAGGGCACGGGCCAGCAGCTCCTCCCAGTCGATCTCGATACGTCCCAGGGTGCGAAAGAACCCCTGCGCCAGCGCCGTGTCGCCGAGGAATTCCACCTCGCCCCTGAACAGGCCGTCGACCGGTTCCGGAGACAGCTGCATGCGCAACAGCGCACCCGGGGTGGCGCGGATGAGGGCATCGGGCGCCCGGTCGGTATCGCCGAGCAGCTGAATGCGGCCCCGTCCGGGCACGAAGTGCAGGCGCAGGCCGGTGCCCCGGATCTCCAGGCCGATCACCCGGCCCTCGTAGTGTCCGAAGGCCTCGGCCGTCTCCGGATCGAGCGCGAGCAGCCGGTTGAGAAGAATCTCGAGTGCGGCGCGAAGGCTGTCGGCGGCGGCCATGGGCGCGGGCCTCAGAACTTGAAGCCCCGGTGCAGGGCCACGATGCCGCCGCTGAGATTGAAGTAGTCGACGGCATCGAAACCGGCCTCGCGCATCATCTCGCGCAGGGCCTCCTGATCCGGATGCACCCGGATGGATTCGGCCAGATAGCGGTAGCTCTCGGCATCGTTGACCACG
>JALVEM010000570.1 GCA_027030825.1 Thiohalobacter sp. | reverse complement strand
CGAATAGTTGCGTTCCTCCTGAGAGACGCCCAGATAGGCCAGCTCGTGCCGCTCGCCCCAGGTGGCCGGCCCCAGCGTGCGGCTCATGCCGAGCCGGGTCACCATCTCGCGGGCGATCTGGCTGGCCCGTTCGAGGTCGTTGGCCGCCCCCGAGGAGACGTCACCGTAGCGGAGTTCCTCCGCCACGCGTCCACCGAGCAGGATGGCGATCTGGTCCTTGAGTTCCTGTTCGGTCGAGAGAAACTTCTCTTCCACCGGCAGTTGCAGAGTGTAGCCGAGCGCCGCCACGCCGCGCGGGATGATGGAAACCTTGTGCACCGGCTGGGCGGTGGGCACGTTCAGCGCCACCAGGGTATGTCCGCCCTCGTGCCAGGCCACCCTTTCCTTTTCTTCCGGCGCCATGCCGCGGTGCTTCTTCTCGGGGCCGGCGATGACCCGGTCGATGGCTTCCTCGAAGTCCTCCATGGTGATGGCGTCGTGATTCTTGCGCACGGCGCGGATGGCCGCCTCGTTGGCGATGTTGGCCAGATCCGCGCCCACGAAGCCCGGGGTACGCTGCGCCACCACCCGCAGATCGACATCGGGCGCCAGCCTCATTTTGCGCGTATGCAATTTGAGGATCGCCAGACGGGCCTCGAGATCCGGCTTGTCCACCACGATCTGGCGGTCGAAGCGTCCCGGGCGCAACAGAGCCTTGTCCAGGATCTCCGGGCGGTTGGTGGCCGCCATCACGACCACGCCGGAGGCAGGATCGAAGCCGTCCATCTCGGTCAGCAGCTGGTTGAGCGTCTGCTCGCGCTCCTCGTTGCCGCCCATGCGCGGCCCCATGCCCCGGGAGCCGCCAATGGCGTCGATCTCGTCGATGAACACGATGCAGGGCGCCTTCTGACGCGCCTGGTCGAAGAGCTCGCGCACCCTCGCCGCGCCGACGCCGACGAACATCTCCACGAACTCCGAGCCGCTGATGTTGAAGAAGGGCACGTCGGCCTCGCCCGCCACGGCACGCGCCAGCAGGGTCTTGCCGGTGCCGGGCGGCCCCACCAGCAGCACGCCCTTGGGCGGATGACCGCCGATGCGCTGGATCTTGCCGGGATCCTTCAGGAAATCGATGACCTCGCGCAGCTCCTCCTTGGCCTCGTCGCAGCCGGCCACGTCGTCGAAGGTGACCTTCGGGCCGCCTTCGGGATGCACGCGGATGCGCCGTCCCAGGCTGAGGAAGTCCCGGCCCATACCGGGCCCCATGCGCTGCGACAGCCAGATCCAGAACAGAAAGATGAGCCCCAGCGGCAGGACCCAGTTGAACAGAAAATTGCTGAACCAGTCGCTGCTCGGGCGCACGACGAATTCCACCCCGTGCTGCTCGAGCATCTCGGTGAGTTTCGGATCCCTGAGGGGCACGGTATAGAAGCGCTTCGGGCGACCCGTGTCCGGATCCTTCGTCTTGAGCTCCCCGGTGATGAGCTTCTCGGTGACGACCACCCTCGCCACCTGGTCCTCGTTCAGATATTCGAGGAACTTGCTGTAGGGAATCTCGAGGCGCCGCGCCTCCTCGGTGCCCTTCCAGAGATAGAACGAGCCCAGGATGATGAGCGCATAAAGGAAGAGATTGAACCAGGGATCCTGCCAGAACCGCTTTGGCTGCTGGTCGTGGCGATCGTCGATCTCCACGCGCGGACGTGACCGACCGGCTTCCCGGTCGCTGCGCCGCTGAAACGCCTGGCCCGCATTTTCCTCGTTCGCCATCACGTCACTCCAGTCATTCGCCGGTCAGCATGCAGTATACTCCGCGCGGCCTTGCGGCCAAGGCTGCCGAATGCACAACAAGAGTGCATTTCCACCCACGCAATGCACGATGTGTGTGCATTGTGATCCGCTCTGGCCACCACAATTGCACAAAATATATCTAGCATGTTGTTTCGAATGACATTTTCTCAGGGGCACGAAAAATGCAACAACCGATGCGTGTTGACAACAGCGTTTCGCGAAACGACTGATCTTCAGACTTCGAACCAACCACAAACCGGAAACACAGGAGAAACCGACATGAAGATTCCGAGCCGTACCCTCATCGCTGCCGCCCTGGCCACCGCAAGCGCCTCGGCCGTGGCAGACGGCATCAGCGCCAATGTGGCGCTCGCCACCGACTACCGCTTCCGCGGCGTTTCCCAGACCGACAACCAGATGGCCCTGCAGGGCGGATTCGACTGGTCGCACGAGAGCGGCTTCTATGCAGGCACCTGGGCCTCCAACGTCGATTCCCAGTTCTTCTCCGGCAGCGACCATGATCCGCAGCTGGAATGGGACCTGTATCTGGGCTTCTCCGGCGAGATGGACGCCTTCAGCTACGACGTGGGCATTCTGCGCTACATCTATCCCGGCTATGACGACGCCAACACCACCGAGATCTACTTCGGCGGCAGCTACAGCGTGAGCGACGATGCCTCCATCGGCGCCACCCTCTACTACAGCCCCGAGCTCAAGTTCGTCGGGTCTGCAGACAGCGCCTGGTACCTGTCGTTGAGCGGCGAGATGGGCGTGGCCGAAGGCGTCACGATCCACGTGGGCGCCGGCTATTCCTTCGGTGACGCCTTCGATGGCGCCGACAGCAACCCCGATGCCGACTACAACAATTACTGGGACTACTCCATCGGCGTGAGCGGCTCCGTGGCCGGCGTGGATCTGGATCTCAGCTGGATCGGCACCGACAGCGACGGCAGTGCTACCACGCTGGGCTTCGGTGGCGTGGCGGACGACACGGTCGTGTTGACCATTTCCAAGAGCTTCTGATCCATTCTCCATGGCGGGCCCGGCGGCCCGCCCCGGAACGGAAAAGGGGCCCCGGCGGGGCCCCTTTCCTTTTGTTGTGCGCAGTTGCGTTTACTTGGACTGCGAGATCATGTACTCGATGGTGCTCTTGAGCTGCTCGTCGGTGCACTCCATGCAGGTGCCCTTGGGCGGCATGGCGTTGAAGCCGTTCTTGGCATGCTGGAACAGGGTATCCATGCCCTTGGCGATTCTCGGTGCCCAGGCCGCCTTGTCACCCACCTTGGGCGCACCGGCCGCACCCGTCCCGTGACAGGCGAAGCACTTGCTCTTGTAGATGGCCTCGTCGGCAAACAGCGAGCCGCTGAATGCCATGACACCGGCCGCCAGCAATGCGGTCGTCTTCTTCATGTCGTCTCTCCTCTTGTTGGACCAGGATTCGAAATCCGAAGCCAGACATTATACCCGCTTCCATGAACGGAGACTGAACGAGCCCGTCGATCATTCCATGGCTCGGAAAATGACGCCTGCGCCGTGCTGCGCTACCCTGTGTTTTCCAGACCCCTCAGGAGGAAGTCAGAATGAAACCGCTCGTTGCGCTCGTGCTCGTCCTGTTCTCGTTCGCTGTCTCGGCGGCCGGCCCTCAACCGCCGCAGGCCATGCGCTTCGACATCGAGCAGACCGTGATCAGAATGCCGCTGGCCGAGGGTGTGACGGCCGACGACGCCATCGAGGCGCTGAAATCCAAGGCCATCGAACTGAACATGAAATTCGTGGCCCATCAGCCCCTGTCGAAGGAGCTCGCCGCGCGCGGCATCGAGAACCCGCCCCGGCTCGAGATCTTCCAGTTCTGCAATCCGGGCGATGCCTACGAGATGGTGCAGTTCAATCCGATCTTTGCGGCCTACATGCCCTGCCGCATCGCTCTGGTCGAGGACCGCAAGGCCGGCAAAACCTGGCTCATGATGCTGAATCTGGACATGCTGATCGACAACACGCCATTGCCGCCGAAGATCCGCGCCATCGCCGAGCGGGTCAACGACACCCTGATGCAGATCCTGGAAGCCGGCGCGACCGGGGAATTCTGAGGGCATCAATCAATAGAGCCTGTGCCGGAACAGCCAGCCGGCCGCCACGAGCGAGACCGCGCCGATCAGGGCCATGGGCCAGTACTGTGATGCAAGCGTGGTCACATCGGCGCCTTCGAGCAGCACGCCGCGCACGATCGCCAGAAAGTAGCGCAGGGGATCGAACCAGGTGAGGTGCTGCACCGGCTCCGGCATGTTGGCGATCGGCGTGGCGAAACCGGACAGGATGACGGCCGGCACCAGGAACAGGAAGGCCCCCAGCATGGCCTGCTGCTGTGTCACGGAGATGGCGGAGATCATCAGGCCCACGCCGATGGCCGAGAGCAGGAACAGCGTGAGCCCCAGATACAGGGCCGGCAGGCTGCCGCGCAGCGGCACTCCGAACCACCAGAGCACGATCAGCAGGATCAGGGTGCCCTCGACCAGCCCGATGACGAGTCCGGGCAGGGACTTGCCGATCAGGATCTCGACCGGACGCAGGGGAGTCACCAGCAGCTGGTCGAAGGTGCCCTGCTCGCGCTCGCGCGCCACCGACAGCGAGGTCACCACCAGGGTCACCACCAGCGTGAGCAGCCCCACGATGCCGGGCACGATGAACCAGCGCGAGGACAGGTTCTCGTTGTACCAGGCCCGTACCTCGAGCCGGGCCGGCAGGGGGCGGCGGCCCTGTTCGGCCGCCAGCCGGGCGTTGAAGTCGATCAGGATCTGCCGGAGGTAGTTGGATGCGATCATGGCGGTGTTGGAGTTGCGACCGTCGAACAGGGCCTGGATCCGCCCGACCTCGCCGCGGCGCAGATTGCTGCTGAAATCCTGCGGCAGATGGAGCGCCAGGATCACCGCGCGCCGGTCCAGAAGCCCGGCGATGGCCCGCTCCGAGGCCGGCGCCGCCACGATGTCGAAATGGGGCGAACCGGCCACCCGGGCGATGAATTCCCGGCCCAGCGCGCCGCGGTCCTCGTTGTAGACGGCCACCGGCACATGATCGAGATCGAAGGTGGCGGCATAGCCGAACACGACGAGCTGGAAGACCGGGGGTCCGATCAGCACGAAGCGGCTGCGCGGATCCCGCAGCAGGGCGAGGAACTCCTTGATCGCCAGCGCGAGGATGTGGCGAAGCGTTTCCATCATGCCAGTCGCTTGTGCGCCCGTCTGCGGATCAGCACAAAGAGCACGAACGCCATGAGCGCCAACGCGCCGAGATTGGGCAGCACCACGGACCAGATGTCCCCGGCCAGGAACAGGCTCTGCAGGATGGCCACGAAATAGCGCGCCGGCACCAGGTGGGTGATGATCCGGATGGGTTCGGGCATGGCGCGGATCTCGAACAGGAAGCCCGAGAGGATGAAGGCCGGCAGAAAGGTCACGACGATGGCGATCTGCCCCGCCACGAACTGATTCTTCGCCGCGATGGAGATCAGCAGCCCCATGCCCAGCGCCACCAGCATGAAGAGTGCGCCCGAGACCAGCAGCAGCCACAGCGAGCCGCGCAGCGGCACCTCGAACAGCCAGACCGCCAGCACCACCGTGAACAGCAGGCCGCCCATGCCGAGCACGAAATAGGGAATCAGCTTGCCCGCCATCATCTCCGCGATCCGCAGCGGCGTGACCATCATGGCCTCCGCCGTGCCCCGATCCCACTCCCGGGCCACCACCATGGCGGTGAGCAGCGAACCGATCAGGGTCATGATGATCGCGATCAGGCCCGGCACCAGGAAATGCCGGCTGATGAGCGCGGCATTGAACCAGACACGCGGCTCGAGTTGCACGCCCGACGAACCGGCGCCGAGATGGGCCGTCAGCCAGTGCTGCCAGGCCCCCTGCACATAGCCCTCGAGGATCCGGGCCTGATTGGCATCCACCCCGTGGACGCGCACGGCGATCGCACCGCCGTCTCCGGCCAGCAGGCGACGTTCGAAGTCCTGCCTGAGCCAGACGATGCCGAGGATGCGGTGGGCGGCCAGGTCCGACTCGGCCTCGCGGATGTCGCGATAGTCCACCGGTGCGAAGTATTCGGACTGGCGCATCGCGCCCGCGAAGCTGGTCGTGGCGGCATCGGGCGACTCGATCACCAGCCCCACCGGCACATGATAGGAGTCGAGCGAGACACCATAGCCGAACAGGAACAGCAGCACCACGGGCAGCACGAAGGCGATCGCGATGCTGGATGGGTCGCGCAGGATCTGCAGGGTCTCCTTGCGGACCATGCCGCGCAGCCGCATGAGGGCCCCGCCGGCCATCAGGCCGCCTCCTGCCCCTGGACGAGCCCGATGAAGGCATCTTCCATCGTGGGCTCGGGATTCTGCGGCGTCCGGAACCGGGCACGCAGCGCATGTGGTGTGCCTTCGGCCAGTATGCGCCCCTCCGCCATGATCACCAGCCGGTCGCAGTAGTTGGCCTCTTCCATGAAATGGGTGGTCACCAGCACGGTGACGCCGCGCTCGACCAGCCGGTTGACCCGCTGCCAGAATTCGCGCCGGGCGAGCGGATCCACGCCCGAGGTCGGCTCGTCGAGAAACAGGATCTCCGGTTCG
>JALVEM010000569.1 GCA_027030825.1 Thiohalobacter sp. | reverse complement strand
TGCGTGGAGTACCATCAGCGCTACTTCGCGCCTTCGGATCTCGAAGGCGTTTCCCTGGTCTTCGCCGCCACGGACGATCGCGAGCTGAATGCGCAGATCGCCCGTCAGGCCAGGGCCCGGGGGTTGCCGGTCAATGTGGTCGACCGTCCGGAAGAGGGGACCTTCATCGTGCCGGCCGTGCTGGACCGTGATCCGGTGGTGGTGGCCGTCTCGACCGGAGGCGCATCTCCGGTACTGGCGCGCCGATTGCGCTCTCATCTGGAATCGATGATACCGAGTGCCTACGGGCGGCTGGCGCGGCTGCTGGATGCCTACCGGGACGAGGCGCGCAAACGGATCCCGGACGAGATGGCGAGGCGCCGGTTCTGGGAGGCGCTGATCGACGGGCCGGTATCCGAACTGGTGTTCGCCGGGCAGGACGAACGGGCCCGCCGCGAGATCGAAGCTGCGCTCGAACGTGCCAGCGGCAAGGCGCCCGTCGGCGAGGTGTATCTGGTCGGTGCCGGCCCCGGCGATCCGGACCTGCTGACCTTCCGGGCGCTGCGGCTCATGCAGCAGGCCGACGTGGTGGTCTACGATCGACTCGTCTCCCGGCCCATTCTCGACATGACACGGCAGGATGCGGAACGCTATTACGTCGGCAAGCAGAAGGACGACCATGCGGTGCCCCAGGAGGGCATCAATCAGCTGCTCGTCGATCTGGCGAAGCAGGGCAAGCGGGTGCTGCGACTCAAGGGCGGCGATCCGTTCATCTTCGGGCGCGGCGGCGAAGAGATAGAAACGCTGGCCGAGAACGGCATCAGTTTCCAGGTGGTGCCCGGCATCACGGCGGCCTCGGGTTGTGCCGCCTATGCCGGCATTCCGCTCACGCATCGGGATTATGCCCAGTCCTGCACCTTCGTCACCGGGCACCTGAAGGACGGTTCGCTGGATCTGAACTGGGAGGCGCTGGTCCAGCCCAGGCAGACGGTGGTGTTCTACATGGGGCTGACCGGCATCGACGTCATCTGCGAGCGCCTGGTGGCGCATGGCATGTCGCCCGACATGCCTGCTGCGCTGGTGGAACAGGGCACCACGCCGAACCAGCGCGTTTTGATCGGCACCGTGGCGACCCTGCCGAGGATCGTGCGGGAAGCCGAGGTGCGGGCACCGACGCTCACCATCGTGGGCGAGGTCGTGCGCCTGCACGAAAAGCTGGACTGGTACCAGGCCGAGGCGCACCAGCCGGGGACGGTGTTCAGCAGCCATTGATCACCGGCAGCGGCAGCAGCGTGCGCCGTCGCCGACGGAACCATGAAGATCTCCCCGGCAGGCACCGGGGCTGGAGAGTGCGATGAACGATCACGAGGACACCTTGCCGGAAGACGACATTCCGCTCGATCTCAGGCAGCTGATCGAGAACGAAGGCGCGAGCGGCAGCTGCGAGGAGACGGGGCTGTTCGCCCTGCAGGTCATCGACGACAGCATGGAGCCCGAGTTCGCCAAGGGCTGCATCATCCTCATCGACCCGGCCGGCATCATACGCAACGGCAGCTTCGTGCTGGCCCAGCTGGACGATGGCGAACTCATCTTCCGCCAGCTGCTGGTACAGGAGGACAGATACTATCTCAAGCCGATGCGTTCGCGTTACGAGACCATCGAGATCCCCGATCTCGACCGGATCAAGGGCGTCATCGTCCAGCGCGCCGGTACCCGACGCAGCTACCACAAGCATTACGAATAGCGGGCTGCAGAAAGCAGCCGGCATGCCGGGCATGCAGCGTCATTTCGGCGGCAGCTGTTCGGGGCGCGGGCCTTCGTTGAAGTATTCGTCGGCGGTCTCGATGTCGACCGGGTTGCCTGCGCCATCGACCAGGGGCAGCTCGTAGTCGTTCCAGCCGCGCAGGCCGGTCTTGAGCGAATAGACCTCGCGATAGCCCATCAACTGCATCACGTGGGCCGCCAGTGCGCTTCGGTTGCCCGACCGGCAGACGACCAGCACCGGCCGCTCGCGGGCCTGGACGAGTTCGGGGACCGTCTCTTCATAGCCCCATTCACAGGCGGGTTCCAGAATGCCGCGCGGGACGTTGAGCGCGCCCTCGATGTGCATCCTGTCGAATTCGTAGGGTTCGCGCGTGTCCAGTACCAGCACGGCGTCCCCCTTTTCCTTCATCATTTCCTCGGCGTCCCAGGGAAAGAGTTCCCGGATTCCGGGCAGAACCTCTTCGACGAAATCCTTGTAGTGTTTCATCCGGTGCTCCTCGAGACAGGCTGTCAGTCGGTCGTGCCCGTGTGCCGATTGTGGCGCAGGCCGTGTTCCACGGCGATCACGGCGGCCTCGACGCGCGAGTGGACCCCGAGCTTGCGCAGGATGGCCTTGACGTGCAGTTTCACTGTGCCGTCGGAGATGCCCAGGTGACGGGCGATGGCCTTGTTGCTGAGGCCTTCCGCCAGCAGCCCGAGGATCTCGGTCTCGCGCGGGGTCAGTTCCGCGAAGGGGTTCGTCTCCTGTTCGCTCTCGCCCACGGTTTCGCCCTGGACGACCTTGGCCAGCACGGGTGCGAGATCCGGGGCCACGACCGTCTTCCCGGCCACGATGTCGCGAAGCGCCACCACCAGGTCGTCCGGCTCCATGTCCTTGATGAGATAGCCCTGCGCGCCGCTGCGCAGCGCGTCCACCAGATCCTGTTCGTTGCTGCTGGTGGTGAGCATGGCGATCGGCATCTCGAGGCCGCTGCTGCGGATGGCGCGCAACACCCCCAGGCCGTTCAGGCCGGGCATGCGCATGTCGAGCAGGATGACGTCGGGCTTCAGTTCCTCGGCCAGCCGTATGCCTTCCTCGCCGTCGCCGACCGAGGCGATGACCTCGATGCCGCGGTGCGCGAGCAGGCCTTCCAGGCCGACCCGGAACAGGGTGTGGTCGTCGATGAGCAGTACTCTCAGCCCCATTTCGACCTCACGCGATGCGGGAAAGGCAGCTGGACCTCTGGTAGCAGGGGCGGGGTCTCGGTTTCCTGTGGCGTGAAGACGAGCTGGATTCGGGTGCCTTCGCCGGGCTCGCTTTCGATATGGAGCTCACCGCCCAGGCGGCGGGCACGCTCTTCCATGATGGACAGGCCGACGTGCTCGCCGAGTGCTTCGCCCTCGCGGTTCTCGGGAATGCCGACGCCGTCGTCCTCGATCAGCACGCTGTAGCGACCGTCGTCGGTCTGCCGCATCAGGATGCGCACCGTGTGCGCCTTGCTGTGCTTGCGGACGTTGTTCAGTGCCTCCTGCACGATGCGCAGCACCTGGATCGCCTGTTCCTCGGGCAGGTTGGTGTTGTCCCATTGCTGCTGCAGGAAGATGTGGATGTTGGATTCGTTGCGGAAGCGTTCGACCAGCTTCTCGATGGCCGGGATGAGCCCCCGCCTGTCCATGGGCGTGCGGAAGTGGTCGATCAGCCCGCGGAGTTCGGCGTAGGCCTCGTCGAGGCTGTTTTCGATGCGCTCGAGCTCGGTCCAGAGTGCGGATTCGTCGCCCTGATGGAGGGTCTCGTCGAGCACCCTGACCTGGAAGCGAAGGCTGGCCAGGGTCTGGGCGAGCGAGTCGTGCAGCTCGTGCGCGATGCGGGTCCGTTCCTCGATGATGGAGAGGCGGTTGGCTTCCTCGTCCACGGCCGCCTTCTCGATGGCCATGCCCAGATGCCGGCCGATGCTGATCAGCAGATCCTTGTCCTTCTCGTAACTCGAGACATGCTGTCGGTCGATGAACAGGTTGTAGACACCGAGCGTTCTGCCGCGGTACTGCAGCGGCACCGCGATCATCTCGATTTCCTCGTGATCGAAGAACTGGGTGCCGACCAGGCGGTCGCAGACGCGCAGGCTGGCATGGGACTGGATCGTGCCCTCGTCGAGGGCCTTGCCGCACAGGCAGCGGTCCGAGGGCAGGGTCTGTTCCTTCTCGACGATCTCCTCGCTCAGGCCGAGGCTGGCGACCAGCCGCATCCTGCCGTCGTCGCCCAGCAGCCGGACCGTGGCGGCGCGTGCATGCACCACTTCCTTGAGCGTGTGCAGGAAACGCGTCAGCAGGTCTTCGAGATCGCGTGAGCTGTTGATGCTCGCTGCCACGTCGTAGAGGATCTCCAGCGAGCGGGTCTTGTGCTTGAGGTGGCGGGTCTGCTGGCGGACCTGGGATTCCATGTCCAGCGTGAGGCTCTGGAACTGGTCGCTGATACGGTTGATGGAGGCGACCAGGTCCTTGAGGGGCCCCTGTTCCGGCACCGGGATGCGGGATTCCGGGTTGCCGCCCAGGATCTGGTTTGCCCAGCCGTTGATGGCCTGGATGGGGCGAACCACCTGTTGCCGGAATTTCCACCAGCCTGCCAGCAGTGCGGCCATGGAGGTGCCGCCCAGCAGGGCGAATACCGGCTCGCCTTCGATCAGGCCCAGCACGCCGGTGGCGGCGGTGCCGAGCAGCCCCATGCCCAGGAACAGGGGCGTATGGAGACAGGCGGGACGCACGTGCCGCAACGCCTCGGCACGATGTCCGGTGCCGGCAGGTTCTCCGGCTCCGGGCAGGGGCGCGGTCCGGTCGTGCAGCAGGGCCAGCTTTTCGGATTCGGTCGCCATCGGGCGGATACCCCGGGTTGGTTGCCCGTCACCGCATTATATCAGCATTGTCCGGGGCGGACGGGATATCCCTCGGAAAAACCGGCGGTTTCGGATTCGTGCCGAGACTGCGGCGGTCGTGGCCTCCGGCGGCTCGCCCTGTCCGTCCGAGGCAATCGGTCCCTTCGCAGGGTTCGTGACTGAATGTCTTTTCCGTGTGCTTCCGTGGCCATCATCCTCGAGGTCATTCCGGACGGCGCGCAGCGCCCACTTTGGGTCATCCCGGAAAGCGCGAAGCGCTTATCCGGGATCCAGGAGAAGGGCGGGCCACGGTGGTAGGGATCGGCGTGGTCTCTGGATTCCGGCGCGCGCTCCCCCGGCTCAAGGCCGGGGTCGCCTGGCCGGAATGACCTCCCACGTCATCATTCCGGACTCGCCGCAGGCGAGATCCGGAATCCAGGAAAAAGCATCGGCCACGGCGGCAGGGATCGGCGTGGTTTCTGGATTCCGGCTCGCGCTCCCCGGCTCAAGGCCGGGGTCGCTTGGCCGGAATGACGAAGAAAAAACCGCTCGCTCGCCTGGAATGACCTCCCACGTCGTCATTCCGGACTCGCCGCAGGCGAGATCCGGAATCCAGGAAAAAGCATCGGCCACGGTGGCAGGGATCGGCGTGGTCTCTGGATTCCGGCTCGCGCTTCCCCGGCTCAAGGCCGGGGTCGCTTGGCCGGGATGACGAGTAGCGGAGGCCGAGCTTCCAGCTTCAGTCCTCCGCCGGCTGGTAGTTGGGATCGTTGGGATTCAGAAAGATGAATTCGTGCCGACCGGGCTCGATTTCGACGTAGTCGATGACGGTGCCGGTGAGCAGGGGCATGCTGGTATCCGCCACGACGATCTCGATGCCCTCGGACGTGAAGCGGTTGTCGTGTTCGAGCTGCTTGTCGTCGAAGCCCATGGCGTACTGGAGGCTGCCGTCGGGATTGCGCATGGCGGCGATCCGCAGTGGCATGCCTTCCATCTGGCCCTGACGGGCGGATTCACGAACCTGGCGCGCAGCGGTAGGGGTGATGCTGATCATGGTTCACCTGTGTTGACTGAATCGATTCCGGAAACCGGTGTGGCTCCATTGTTGGCATGATGGGCGGCGAAGGCAAGAAACCTGTGAATCCAGCGGTATTTGGACGTGTCCCTGAGGTGGGCGTAATTGGCCAGCAGACGGTGCATCACGATGCCGTCATGGCTGCCGTCGATGCCGTGCCCGCGCAGGACCCTGTAGGCGAACCCTGCCCCGATATCGAGGTTTTCCAGACGCGAATAGTGAAATTCGTGAGCAGCGATCTCTCTGTCTCCCGCCGTGTCCCGGTCGAACCGTGGCCAGGGATGCGCGGCTGTCTCGCACAGGCGGATATAGCCGCGACCGACCGGGCGCTCGCCCATGACCACGTCGCCGGGTATGACGCCCGCCATCTCGACACGCCGGTCTCCCCACCTCAGTGATCGGGCCAGATACATGAGGCCGCCGCATTCGGCATAGGTCGGCAGGCCCCGTTCGATCGCCGACCTGACCGAGTGGCGCATTTCGGCGTTGGCCGCCAGTGCCTCCATGGCCGTCTCCGGAAAGCCGCCGCCGATGAAAAGGGCATCGAGCTCATCGGGCAGGCGGCGGTCGTTCAGCATGTCGACGGGCACCAGTTCCGCGCCGAGCCGTTCGAAGGCCTCCAGATCGTCCGGGTAGTAGAACCCGAATGCCCGGTCACGGGCGATGCCGACGCGGAGCCGGGGCAGGGGGAGGCCGGGCATGTGGGGCAGGGCGGATTCGTGA
>JALVEM010000568.1 GCA_027030825.1 Thiohalobacter sp. | reverse complement strand
GGTCGAGGATCCGCTGAGCCTGTTCCGCATCTGGCAGGGCGGCATGTCCTTCCATGGTGGCCTGATCGGCGTGCTGGTGGCCATGGCGCTCTATGCACGGAAGACGCACCGCCACTTCTTCGATGTCACGGATTTCATCGCGCCCCTGGTGCCGATCGGGCTCTTCGCCGGGCGCATCGGCAACTTCATCAACGGCGAGCTCTGGGGGCGTCCCACCGACCTGCCCTGGGGCATGGTGTTCCCCTTCGTCGACAACCGGCCGCGCCACCCCTCGATGCTCTACGAGGCCTTTCTCGAGGGCATCGTGCTGTTCCTGATTCTCTGGTGGTACAGCGCCAGACCGCGCCCCCGCATGGCTGTCTCCGGGCTGTTCCTGCTCGGTTACGGCAGCTTCCGCTTTCTCGTCGAGTTTGTGCGCGAGCCGGATCCGCAACTCGGGCACATCGCCTTCGGCTGGATGAACATGGGGCATCTGCTGTCCCTCCCCATGATCATTGCCGGCGCCTTCATGCTCTGGTGGAGCCACCGGCATCCACGATACGCCCGGCCAGTCGAGTCCTGATGCCATGGCACCTGCGCCCATCCATGACCTGCCCGAGCTGCGTGACCGCATTGCGGTCTTCGAGGATCGCCGCCATGCCGGAGAGGTGCTGGCCGGCATGCTCGAGTCCTGGCGCGGGAGCGATGCGCTCGTGCTCGCCATCCCGGCCGGGGGGGTGCCGGTGGGTGTGGCATGCGCGCGCCGTCTGGGGCTGCCGCTGGACGTGGCCGTGGTGAGCAAGGTGCTGCTGCCCTGGACCACGGAGGCGGGTTTCGGGGCAGTGGCATTCGATGGCACCGTCTGGCTGAATCGCGAGACGATCGCTGCCTATGGCCTGGACGAGGCCACGGTCCTGCGCCAGGTCGAGGCAGCCCGCGCGAAGGTACAGAGGCGCGTGCAGCGCTTTCGTGGCGATCGCCCTCTGCCGCGCATCCGGGACCGGACCCTGATCCTGGTCGACGACGGGGTGGCCGCCGGCTCCACCATGCGGACCGCCATCGCCGCCCTGCGTCACCTGGAAGCAGGACGCATCCTCGTCGCCGTGCCGACGGGGCATCATGAATCACTGCTCCGGTTGGCCACCGAGGCCGACGAGATCCATTGCGCCAACGTCCGTCATGGGCTGCGTTTCGCGGTCGCCGACGCCTATCGATACTGGATCGACGTGGACGAAGACGAGGCGATCGCGCTGTACCAGGCCTACCAGGCATCGTTTGGGAAAGCCGGGGAGGAATAGGGTAGGATGGAAATCACGCTGCTGCCCTTCGCCGATCTGGATCCGGATATCCCGCTGTGGCTGGCGCAGGCGTTCGAACAACATGGTATCGGCAGCCGGCTGGCGCCTGCGGTGCCGCTTCCCGATGCCGCCTACGATCCGGAACGCGGACAGTACGTCGCCGATGCCCTGCTGGCCGCGGCCCGGACCGTCATCGGCCATCCGGTGCTCGGCCTGACCGACC
>JALVEM010000567.1 GCA_027030825.1 Thiohalobacter sp. | reverse complement strand
GGATCGATGGGATGCCGATCGGGAGTATGTCGTCCAGCTCTCCGACTGGACCGACGAAGATCCCTTCGTCGTCATGGCGAAGCTCAAGAAGATGAGCGATTACTACAACTTCAATCAGCCGACCTTTCCGGAGTTTCTTCGCGAGGTCGCCGAGGCGGGGCTGGAGAAGGCGTGGGCGCGTCGTGCCATGTGGTATCGGATGAGGATGAATCCGACCGACCTGGCCGACGTATCCGGCTACACCTATACCTATCTCATGAACGGCACGCCGCCCGCCGGCAACTGGACCGCCTTGTTCCGTCCCGGCGAGCGGGTGCGCCTGCGTTTCATCAGCAGCGGCACTCAGAGTTTCTTCGATGTGCGCATACCGGATCTGAAGATGACCGTGGTGCATGTGGATGGCCAGGACATCGAGCCGGTGACGGTCGACGAGTTCCGATGCGGTCCAGGCGAGACCTACGACGTGATCGTAGAGCCCGAGGACCGGCCCTACACCATCTACGCCCAGTCGATGGATCGCTCCGGATATGCCCGGGGTACCCTGTCTCCCCGCCCGGGCCTGGAGGCCGATGTGCCCGAACCCGATCCGGTCCAGTGGCTGGAGATGCGTGACATGATGGGCGCCATGGCCATGGGCGGCGGCAATCGTGTACATGCCATGCACGCCGGTATGCCTGGCAAGGGAATGAAGGACATGCCGGTGCGTGCCCGCCATGCGAGCACGGAATACGGACCGTCCGTGGACATGCGGGTGGACTATCCCAGGACGAATCTCGACGACCCGGGTGTGGGGCTTCGCAACAACGGACGGCGCGTGCTGACCTATGCCGACATACGGACGCTGGGCGGTCCGATCGACTCCCGTGACGCCGAACGCGAGATCGAGCTCCACCTGACCGGCAACATGGAGCGCTATACCTGGTCACTCGACGGACTGGAGTTCGGCAGATCGAGCCCCGTCCACTTCAGGTATGGCGAGCGTCTTCGTGTCGTGCTGGTCAACGACACCATGATGACCCACCCGATGCACCTCCATGGCATGTGGAGCGAGCTTGAATCGCCCGACGGCGAGTTCCTCGCCCGGCGACACACCATCAGCGTGCAGCCGGCGCAGCGGGTGAGTTTTCTGGTCACGGCGGATGCACCCGGTCGGTGGGCCTGGCACTGCCACCTGCTCTATCACATGGATGCCGGCATGTTCCGGGTCGTGGTGGTCGACTGAGAGGAGGCACAGAGATGCGAGATGCTGGCTGGATTCGGGTCGTTGCGGGAGTTCTGATCTTCGCTCTCGCGGGTCTTTCACACGCCGGTGATGCAGATGGAGAAGGTGCGGATCCGAAGCCGCGAGATCCGCATGCCTATGCGGAAGGCCGTGATTTCGGTCCCATGCGCCCTCATTTTGCCGACGAGGCAACCTACGCCTCTTTTTGGGCCGAGCAGTTCGAGCTGCAGTGGAACGACGGGGATCGCAGTGGAGTATGGGATGTTCAGGCCTGGTACGGATACGACTATGACCGGGCGGTATTCAAAAGCGAGGGGGCGCGAGAGGGTTCGGATTTCCGGGAGGTCCGCAGCGAACTGCTCTGGTCTCACGCCCTGGCTCCGTTCTGGGACATGCAGCTGGGCATTCGGCACGACACGGGCGGCGGGCCCCGTCGCAGCTGGCTGGCGTTCGGAGTGCAGGGCCTGGCGCCCTACTGGTTCGAGGTGGAGGCGACCGCCTATGCCGGTCCGGGTGGCCGACATGCGGCCAGGCTGGATCTCTCCTATGAGCTCCTGTTCACCCAGAGACTCATTCTTGAGCCACAGCTGGAGATGGACTATTACACTCGAAGCGATCCCTTGCGCCACGTCGGGCAGGGACTCTCCGAGGCATCCGTTGGTCTGCGCCTGCGTTACGAATTCAGGCGCGAATTTGCACCCTATGTCGGAATCGAACACGCGCGCCGGTTCGGTGCGACCGCGGATCTTCTCCGGCAGGCAGGGGATCCGGTGAGAGAGACTGCGGTGGTGGCCGGCTTGCGCTTCTGGTTCTGAAGCGGGCGAGACCAATGGCATGGAATGTCCGGAAGAAGGACACGGGAGGTGTGGCATGAATCGGGCTGACTGGATACATCCTCTCCGCAAGGTCGGAGTCGAGGGCGAGGCCGTGGCCCTGAGGCTGATGCGGGCCATTCTGGAAGGCTATCGTGGGCCGGTGGCCGTCCGGCTGTGGAACGGGGAACGGCTCGGCAGTCGATCGGCGCCTGCCACCCTGGTCTTCCATCATCCCGCACCGCTGCGCGAACTCGTCCTGCACGGCGATCTGCTGCGGCTCGCCGAGTGCTATCTGAACGGGCTGGTGGATGCCGAGGGCGACATGGAACAGCTCTTCGACCTGGTCGACTACCTGGCGCAACGGAGCTGGTCCTGGCGCGAGCGTCTGCGCCTGCTGCATCTGGCCCTGCAACTGCCCACCGAGCCGGATGCCGGTCGTCATCGCGAGGTGGCGGCGCACGAGCGGCTGCGTGCCAACAGTCGCGAGGCGATCGCCCACCACTATGACGTCGGCAACGATTTCTACCGGCTCTGGCTCGATCCCGAAATGGTCTATTCCTGCGCCTATTTCGCCTCCGAGGATCAGCCGCTGGACGAGGCCCAGCGTGACAAGCTGGACTACATCTGCCGCAAGCTGCGCCTTCGGCCCGGCATGCGGCTGCTGGACATCGGCTGCGGCTGGGGCGCGCTCGCCATCCATGCCGCGCGCCGTTACGGCGTCGTGGTGGACGGCATCACGCTGAGCGAGCAGCAATGTGCCCATGCGCAGGAACGGGTGCGACGGGAGGGCCTGCAGGATCGCGTGCACATCGCATTGCGCGACTACCGCGACCTGCCCGATGCACCGGCCTACGACCGTATCGTCAGCGTGGGCATGTTCGAGCACATCGGCGTGAAGAATTTCCCGGTCTATTTCGGCAAGGTGCGCCGGCTGCTGCGCGAGGGCGGTCTGTTCCTCAATCACGGCATCACCAACGACACCGGCTGGCAGGACACGCCGGTCAGCCGCTTCATCAACCGCTACGTGTTTCCCGACGGCGAGCTGGCGCGCATCAGCACCGTGCAGGAGGCGATGGAGGATGCCGGCTTCGAGATCCTCGATGTCGAGTCCCTGCGCCCCCACTATCGGCTGACCCTGCGGCACTGGGTGCGGAACCTGGAAGCGGCCCGCGAGGCGGCCGTGGCCCTGGTCGGTGAACCCGTTTACCGGGTCTGGCGGCTCTACATGGCCGGTTCGGCCTGGTATTTCGGGCAGGGCAGCCTCAATGTCTACCAGGTGCTCGCCGGCCCCTTGTATCAGCGCCAACCCGTCGGCTTGCGGCGCGACGCGCTGTATCGGTGATGACCGAGCGGAATCCGGTCGCTTTGAACGACAGGGCTGGGAGAGGCGGGCGAGGAGATGACTGGAAATTGGTCGGGGTGACTGGATTCGAACCAGCGACCCCCGCCTCCCGAAGACGGTGCTCTACCAGGCTGAGCTACACCCCGAAGTCAACAGGCTGTTGAAAAACTGCTGCGAAGCCCGCCTGCGGCGCTGCGCGCTGCTCGCTCCCTCGCCTATCTGCCCTGATGTGTCTCGCTCACTGCGCTGCGTGCGCCTTGCATCCGGGCCTCTTGCGACGTTTTTCAACAGCCTGTCAGTAATGCCGGTGGGCGGCGAAGTCGGCCAGAACGCGCAGGGCGTCCTTGTAGTCCGATTCCGGCAGGGCGTCGATGGCCGTCGTGGCCAGCGCGGCCGCCCGACTGGCGGACTCGGCAGTGTACGCGAGCGCGCCGGTCGAATCAATCGCCTCCATGACGGCCTCGATGTCGTCCAGCCCGCCCTGCTCGATGGCGCGGCGGACCGTCTCGCGCTGCTGCGGGCTGCCCACCCGCATGGCATGGATGAGCGGCAGGGTGGGCTTGCCCTCGGCCAGGTCGTCGCCGATGTTCTTGCCGGTCTGGCTGGCATCGGCGCTGTAGTCGAGCACGTCGTCGACGAGCTGGAAGGCGATGCCGAGCTGGGCACCGTATTCCCCCAGGGCCTCCTCGACGGCCGGCGGCTGGTTGCCCAGGATGGCCCCGATGCGGGCGGCGGCCTCGAACAGGCGGGCGGTCTTGGCCCGGATCACCTGCAGGTAGCGTTCCTCGGTGGTGTCCGGGTCGTGGCAGTTGAGGAGCTGCATCACCTCGCCCTCGGCGATGGCGTTGGTGGTGTGCGACATCAGGTCCATGATGCGCATGCTGCCGACCTCGACCATCATCTCGAAGGCACGCGAGTAGAGAAAATCGCCGACCAGCACGCTGGCCTCGTTGCCCCAGATGGCGTTGGCGGTCTGCTGCCCGCGGCGCAGCTCGGAGGCATCGACCACGTCGTCGTGGAGCAGGGTGGCGGTATGGATGAACTCGACGATGGCGGCCAGGGTGTGGTGATGGCGGCCGCGATAGCCGCAGGCGCCGGCGGACAGCAGCACCAGCAGCGGGCGCAGCCGCTTGCCGCCGCTGTTGACGATGTAGTGGCCGAGCTGGCTGATCAGGAGCACGTCCGAATGCAGCCGCGCCTGGATGAGCCGGTCGACGGCCTCCATCTCCTCGCGCATCAGGCGGCGCACATCCTCGATGGCGCGGATTCGCTGCTTGTCCGTACTCAGGGCTTCCGTCATCATCCACCGGCCTTGTCACGGGTGAGGTTCGCCGCCGTTCCGGAGTCCGGACCGGAGATCGTCGTGCAGACGGAAGTTTACCCTTCTGCATGACGGTGTGCCAGATTTTTGAACCGGTGCGATTGACCCGCTTCGAGGTGCGCTGTAGAATTGCCGGCCTTTCAGGTCGCAGTACGCGAATCAGGACTGGAGCCAGGCATGTACGCAGTGATTCGTACCGGTGGGAAACAGTATCGGGTAGCGCCCGGGGATTCCCTGCGCGTGGAGAAGCTCGCCGGCAGCGAAGGCGACGAGATCGTCTTCGACAAGGTGCTGATGATCGCCGATGGCGATCGCATCGAGATCGGCACGCCTTATGTGGAAGGCGGCCGGGTCACAGCCCGCGTCAAGGGGCATGGCCGCGGCCGGAAGATCGAGATCATCAAGTTCCGCCGTCGCAAGCACCACATGAAGCGCATGGGGCACCGGCAGGACTACACCGAGATCGAGATCGTGGACGTGAACCTCTGAGCGGGTTCGGGGTCTCAACTTCAGGTATCCGGAGAGATTCGAGATGGCACACAAGAAGGCAGGCGGCAGCACGCGCAACGGCCGCGATTCGGAATCGAAACGCCTCGGCGTCAAGCGGTTCGGCGGCCAGTTCGTGAAGGCGGGCAATATCATCGTCCGTCAGCGGGGCACGCGCTTCCATGCCGGCGAGAATGCCGGGGTGGGCAAGGACCACACCATCTACGCCAAGGCCGACGGCCATGTGCGTTTCGTGGTGCGCGGGCCGAAGCGCCGCAAGTACGTGGACATCGTGACGGCCGAATGAGCCGGCCCTGCCGGACGGCAGCATTCCAGGCCCCGCCTCCGGCGGGGTTTTTTGATTCGATGAAATAAAATATGAAATTCGTTGACGAGGCAACCATCCGGGTGGCCGCCGGCGACGGCGGCAACGGCTGCGTCAGTTTCCGGCGCGAGAAGTACATTCCCTTCGGCGGCCCCGACGGCGGCGACGGCGGGGACGGGGGCGACGTCTGGCTGGAGGCCACCGAGAGCCTCAACACCCTGGTGGATTTCCGGTACGAGCGGCTGTTTGCGGCCGGCCGCGGCGAGAACGGTCGCGGCCGCAACTGCACCGGCAAGCGCGGCGAGGATCGCATCATCCGGGTGCCGGTCGGCACGGTGGTCTACGACGAAGAGACCGGCGAGGAGATCGGCGATCTCACCGAGCCGGGACAGCGGCTGCGGGTGGCCAGGGGTGGCCGCCACGGGCTCGGAAACACCCATTTCAAGAGCTCGACCAACCGCGCCCCGCGGCAGTTCACCCACGGCACGCCTGGGGAACAGCGCACCCTGCGTCTCGAGCTCAAGCTGCTGGCCGATGTCGGCCTGCTGGGGCTGCCCAATGCCGGCAAGTCCACGCTCATCCGCAGCGTCTCCGCCGCTCGGCCGCGGGTGGCCGACTATCCCTTCACCACCCTGTATCCGAATCTCGGTGTCGTGCGCACCGCGCCCCACGAGGGCTTCGTGATGGCGGACATTCCCGGACTCATCGAGGGCGCCGCCGAGGGCGCCGGGCTGGGCATCCGCTTCCTGAAACATCTCTCCCGCACGCGCCTGCTGCTGCACCTGGTCGACCTGGCCCCGATGGACGGCACGCCGCCGGCAGAGCAGATCCGCGTGGTAGTGCGCGAGCTGGAGAAATACGGCGATGCGCTCGCCAGCCGGCCGAGATGGCTGGTGTTCAACAAGGCCGACCTGCTCCCGGAGGAGGA
>JALVEM010000566.1 GCA_027030825.1 Thiohalobacter sp. | reverse complement strand
TGCATCTCTCGGACATTCCGGTTCCCGAAGGCGTGCAGATCGCCGAGCTGCTCAAGGGGCCGGATCACGATGTCGCCGTGGTCACCATCCTGGCCAAGAAGGCGGCTGCGGAAGAAGAGGAAGCCGAGGGCGGAGAGGCGTCCGCCGAGGCCGAATAGGGCACAGGGACGCATCTTGCCCGGTGTGGCACTGGTCGCGGGCCTGGGCAATCCCGGGCCCCGTTACGAACAGACCCGGCACAATGCCGGGTTCTGGTTTCTGGACGGGCTCGCCGAGGCCTGCGGCGCCGTGCTGCGCGAGGAATCGCGCTTTCACGGCGCCCTCGGGCAATGCCGCATGGACGGGCGCAATCTGCGGCTGCTTCGCCCCTCGACCTTCATGAATCATAGCGGCCGGTCGGTGGCGGCCGTCGCACGCTATTTCGACCTGCCTGCCGAGGACCTGCTGGTCGCACACGACGACCTCGACCTGCCGCCGGGCACCGTGCGCCTCAAGCGAGGCGGCGGCCATGGCGGCCACAATGGCCTGCGCGACATCATCGCCCATCTGGGGACGAAGGATTTCCTGCGACTGCGTATCGGCATCGGTCATCCCGGGCACCGCGACGCCGTGGTCGACTACGTGCTCACCCGGCCGCGCCCCGACGAGCGCGAGGCGATCGAGTCCGGCATCCGGCGCGCGCTGGAGGTGATGCCGCTGGTCGTCGAAGGGCGGCTCGAGGCGGCGATGAATCTGTTGCATGGGTGAAGCTGGAAGAATGGCCACGGAATCCGCGGAAAGACGGCCCTTTTCCGGGGTTCTGATCCATCATGACGCAGAGGACGCAAAGGCGCAGAGAGCGCAGAGGGACAATATTTGTTCCCGTCCCCCCGGACGCTTTCATGGCCGCCGTGGCCGACGCTTTTCCTGGATTCCGGATCGGCGCTGTGCGCCGTCCGGAATGACCGACAAGGGGATAGCCACGGAAGCACACGGAAAAATACGGAAGGGAAGTGAGGAGTGAGAGGTGAAGAGTGGGTGCTCTTACATCATTCCACGGGAGCGGTTTTTTCATTTCGCCATTCCGGGCGAGTTTTCCTTTTTCGTCATTCCGGGCGAGCGAAGCGAGACCCGGAATCCAGAAACCAGGCTCATCCGTGCCGCCGTGGCCGACGCTTTTCCTGGATTCCGGATCGGCGCTGTGCGCCGTCCGGAATGACCAAGAGGCAGGGTTCCGGGCAGGCGCTTCGCCCTTTCCGGAATGACCCGAGGCAGAGTTGCGACTGCCCGGCCATGGCCGACTCGGCGAAGCCGAGCCTCGCGGGACTGCCGGCGGAATAGCGAGGGTTGTCCGAGCCGCGGGCGAGTTCCCGAGCGCGCCGGCGGTCCGAGAAGCACAGGACACCCGCAGGGCGAGCCGCCGGAGGCCGTGACAGGAGCGGTCGCAACGCGGCGGCAAGACGGGAAAAGCCGTGGCCGCTCCAGGCATGGCCGACTCGGCGATGCAGGGACATGAAGCTCGAAACCGGAA
>JALVEM010000565.1 GCA_027030825.1 Thiohalobacter sp. | reverse complement strand
CCTGCCGGGCCCCTTCTGTAGAAAGCTCGCAAACCCCGCTGGAGCAACCATCCGCATGAACGATCAGGAAAATCACGACGGCCGCCCGCCCATCGAACTGCTGGACATGACCCAGTCGATGGCCGAGCTGCGCAAGGAACTCGCCGAACTCGAACGGCGCCGCGCCGCCCTGTCCGCGGACGCGCCTGACACCGAGCGCGCCCGCATCGACCTGGACATTGCCGAGGTGAAACTGGGCATGCTGCATGCCGAAGAGGCCTGGGCACTCGCCCGGCCTGCCTTCGACGTCTTTCTCGAACACGAGATGTGGCAGGAGGCGGCCGAGGCGTGCGACATCCTCTATCGCGCTGACCAGCCCGAATCCATCGCCGCGCTCGGCAACGGCATCTGGCTGGCCGTTACCTGGCCGATCCGTCCCGAGACGACCGTGGCGCTCCTGCATCACATCGTCGAGGAAACCCCGGACGACTCCGATGGCGCTGCAGTCGCGGCGGCCGTGGCCCACTACATCGCCGACCTGCGCGCCCAGGGCGAGGATCGCGAGAATCTCACCTTCCTGACCGGGCAGGTACTCGCGCAGGTGGCGAAGAGACACCGGGGCATCGAGGGCCAGGAGATGATCGAGACCTGGATGGAAATCCTCGAGCTCAACGATCCCGAGACCCTCTTCCCGAGGCTGGCCCTGATCCTGGATGCAATCGTCGGAGACAACTGGTGGTACGACAGGGACGCCATTCGCGCAAAGCTGCCGGACAACTGAAAACGCGATCTGAATGGTGGCGCCCGGGCCTGTGCCTGCTTGTCGCACTCCTCTGCCGGACCGGACTCGCCGACGAGATCGTGCTGACCAATGGCGACCGCCTGCACGGCGAACTGTTGCGTGGCGACGGCGATCGACTGATCTTCCGTCATCCCGCTGCCGGCGAACTTGCCATCCCGCTCTCTGGCATACGTCGTCTCGAGACTTCCGCACCCGTGACCGTACAGACCCGAAATGGCAAACGGCTGCGTGCGCCCATGACGCTCACGAATGGCATCCTGCGCCTTGGCGATCGGTCGCTGCCCATAACACGGATCGCGACGATCAACCCGCCTCCTGTACCGGATACCCCGGCCTGGAAAGGCAAGGTCAACCTGGGTCTGGACATCCACGACGGGAACCAGCAGACCCGCCGCTTGCATCTCGATGCCCGGATAGAGGGACGCAGGGAACCGCATCGCCTGCTCTTCGAGGGGCTGATCGATCGTGAACGCAGCGAAGGCGTCGAAACCATGGATCGCTCACGCATTGGCCTGCAATACGACCGGACACTCGTGACAGGATGGTTCCTCTCTGCCAACGGACGTCTGGAACAGGACCGATTCCAGGATCTGCGCCTGCGCATCACCCTGGGCGGTGCACTCGGCCGCCGGTTCATCGAAACAGCACGCTCCCTGCTCACTCTTGAGGCCGGTCCCAGTCTGGTTCGCGAGGACTACTATCAGACAACCGATCGCCGTTTCCCGACCCTGG
>JALVEM010000564.1 GCA_027030825.1 Thiohalobacter sp. | reverse complement strand
GATGCTCGCGAATCTCTCGGGCGCTCACCTGCACGGCGTGAATCTCCGGGGCGCCAACCTGATGCTCGCCAACCTGCGCAACGCCAATCTTCTCGATGCCGATCTGACGGGCGCCAACCTCCGCGGCGCCAATCTGGACGGCGCCATCCTCATCCAGGCGCGGTTCGACGACGCGATCTGGGTCGACGGCCGGCGCTGCGCCAAGGGATCCATCGGCACCTGCCGCTGATCCGCCCGGCCCGTCCCTGCAGAGGGTCGGCATGCCCTTGCGCGGGCACGCTGCCTGTCCCCCGGTGTTGGTGTACACTCGATCCGATATCGTGAACCGGGGGATGGAATCATGGACAGGCGCTGGTGGCTTGCAGCCCTCCTGCTGATCGGATGGATCGTCAACGCCCATGTGCCGGCCGGTGCCGCGCCGGCCGAGGGCGAGGGCAGCCGCGTGAGTTTCCGGGTCGAGGTCCAGCGGGAGGTGACGCCCGACCGCATGCGCGTGCGGATGCGGGCGACCGCGGAGGCCGAGCAGCCCGCCCGGGTCCAGAACGAGATCAATGCGCGGATGCAGGCGGCGCGCAGGGTCCTGGAGTCGAGCGAGGGCATCACGGTCGGCACCGGGCAGTATCGCATCCATCCCGTCTATCGCAAGGAACGGATCATCGGCTGGCGCGGCAGTCAGGACCTGCTGCTCGAGAGCGGGGACTTCGCTCGGCTCGCCGAGGTGATGGGACGGCTGCAGGCCCAGGGGCTGGCCGTGCAGGAGGTGAGTTACCTGATCTCGGAGCCCCTGCGCCGTCGCATCGAGAGTGATCTCGTCGACGAGGCCGTCGCTGCCTTCAGAGCCCGGGCGCGCCAGCTCGCCACCGACTTCGGCGCTCGAAGACACACCGTGATCGAGGCCAGCGTGAGCACCGGCGGTCATGCCCCGCCCGTGCGCCCCCTGCTGCGGGCCCAGGCGCTGGAGGCCGCCGATGCCGTGCCGCCCGTGCTCGCGCCGGGCACCCGGCGGTTGAGCGCGAGCGTCAGCGGCAGCATCCGGCTGGCGTACTGAGGCGGACGATGCGTTCCGGCGGGCGAAAGGTCCGGCTCCTGCTGACATGGCTGTTCCTGCTCTCGGGAGTGGCCCAGTGGCTCGTGGCCGCCCCCGACGAGCGGACGGCCTATCGCGTTCAGATTCGCGGCGTGATCGGACCGGCCACCAGTGATCATGTGGTCCGTGCGCTGGAGACGGCTGCCCGCGACGGGGCTGCGCTGGTGGTGCTCGAGCTGGACACCCCGGGCGGGCTGGACACCTCCATGCGCGAGATCGTCAAGGCCATTCTGGCCTCGCCCGCGCCGGTGGTGTGCTACGTGGCCCCTTCCGGGGCCCGCGCGGCCAGTGCCGGCACCTACATTCTCTACGCCTGCCACGTGGCGGCGATGGCCCCCGGGACGAATCTGGGCGCGGCCACGCCGGTCGAGATCGGCGGCCCCGCACCCGGCAGGGCGCCCGAAAGCGGCGAAGGCGACGAGACATC
>JALVEM010000563.1 GCA_027030825.1 Thiohalobacter sp. | reverse complement strand
CGAACGCCCTTCCACATGCAATGCCACATCGTGGAAACGCATCTCGGGCCCGTATGCCGACCAGCCGAAATCCATCTCGCCGATCGTGAGTGTCTGCCCGGTCTGCTCCCGGACCAGCCGTTCGATGGTAGCGGGATAGTCCTCGAGCAGTGGGAAGAGCATGCGCCCGGCGAGCATCGCCAGGGCCAGCAGCACGACCAGCAGGGCACCCAGATACCAGGAGAGGCGCAGGGTCCGGCGGATCACCATGTGCCGGCACCCTGTTCAGATGAGCACAACGTCATACTGCTCCTGCGTGTACAGGGTCTCCACCTGCAGCTTGATCGGCTTGCCGATGAAGGATTCGAGCTCGGCCAGTGAGGTGGATTCCTCGTCCAGCAGCAGATCGACGACTTCCTGGGAGGCCAGCACCAGCAGCTGCTCCACGTCGTAGG
Organism: Thiohalobacter sp.; assembly: GCA_027030825.1. GTDB lineage: Bacteria > Pseudomonadota > Gammaproteobacteria > Thiohalobacterales > Thiohalobacteraceae > J048. The sequence goes on along the minus strand of JALVEM010000563.1, from coordinate 1,083 downwards.
CGCGCGCCTCGCGCAGGATCTCGCGGAAGATCTCGTAGACGACCGTCTCGGGCGTCTTGATGGTGCCGCGTCCCCCGCAGGTAGGACAGGGCTCGCAGAGGATGTGCTCCAGGCTCTCGCGGGTGCGCTTGCGCGTCATCTGCACCAGTCCCAGGCTGGAGACCTCGCTGATGTGGCTCTTGGCGTGGTCCTTCTCGAGCGACTTCTCCAGGGCGCGCAGCACCTGGCGCCGGTGCTCGGGATCCTGCATGTCGATGAAGTCGATGATGATGATGCCGCCGAGGTTGCGCAGCCGGAGCTGGCGGGCGATCGCCTGGGCCGCCTCAAGGTTGGTCTTGAAGATGGTCTCCTCGAGGTTGCGGTGCCCCACGTAGGCGCCGGTGTTGACGTCGATCGTCGTCATCGCTTCGGTCTGGTCGATGATGAGGTAGCCGCCGGACTTGAGCTGCACCTTGCGCTCCAGCGCCTTCTGGATCTCGTCCTCGATGCCGTAGAGGTCGAAGATGGGGCGTTCGCCCGGATAGTATTCGAGACGCCCCTTGAGCTCGGGCACGAACTTGTTGATGAAGCTGTTGAGCCGGGCATAGGTCTCGCGCGAGTCGACGCGGATCACCTCGAGCTCGTCACCGCACTGGTCTCGGAGCACGCGCGCCGCCAGCGGCAGGTCCTCGTGGACGATGGTGCCGGCCTTCGCCGCCGCGCCCGTCTCCTGGATGGATTCCCACAGCCGGTCGAGGAACTGCATCTCGTTGAGCAGCGACTCCTCGCTCACGCCTTCCGCGGCCGTGCGGACGATGTAGCCGTGGCCTTCGTTGCTGCGCCCCTTGAGGAGTATCTCGCGCAGCCGCTGCCGCTCCTGTTCGTCCTCGATCTTCTGGGAGATGCCGAGATTGCCCGCGCCCGGCATGAAGACCAGATAGCGGGATGGGATGGTCACGTGCGTGGTCAGCCGCGCGCCCTTGGTGCCGAGCGGATCCTTGATCACCTGCACCAGGAGTTCCTGCCCTTCCTGCAGGAGCTGGTTGATGGTGGTCTGGCGGTTCGGCACGCAACCGTTCTCCGAGGCCACCTCGTTCAGGTGTC
>JALVEM010000562.1 GCA_027030825.1 Thiohalobacter sp. | reverse complement strand
CACAGCAGGCTGCCTGTTGCGACCAGGGTGAGCGCTGCCGCGATCCATGCAGCGGCAGGCCAGCGGTGCCGGCGCAACAGGCGTCGGGCTTCGGGCGTGGGGGGCGTGCGAGCCCCCCGGCGCATGGTCGCATGGGTACGCAGGGCCTCCGATGCCAGGGCGTTGAGCGGTCCCGGCCAGCCTTCCGAACGCTTGTGGAAGGCCTGGATCTCGAGGGCGGTGAAGGGACTCTCGCCGCTGTATCCGGCCACGGCCAGCCGGTACATGAGATAGGCCGCCGCCTGTTGCTCGTCGAAACGGGGCATCTCGAGCGACTGCAGGCTGCCTGCCTGCGGGACGTGCAGGCCGAGCTGGATGAGGCGGCGCTCCAGTCCGGGGGCGCCGAAGAGCAGCAGTCGCAGATGGCGACAGGTCTCGCGACTGTCGCCGCCCAGGGTCAGCAGCGTGGCAAGACTGCGGTCGTCGAGCCGATCGGCGTCGTCGACCAGCACCACGGCCAGACGCCCCTGCTGCTGCAGGGCGCGGGCGTGGCGCATCAGCGCCTGGCCGAAGCTTTCCCCCGTTTCCTGCCGGACGTCCTTGAAGTCGTGACCGAGCGCGGCGACCAATTCCGCGTCCGAATGGATCTGGTTTCCGTGCAGGACGCTGATCTCCCAGTGTTCGGGGAAGCGGCGCCGCAGTTGCCGGAGCAGGGTGCTCTTGCCGCTGCCCTCGGGGCCATGGACCAGGATGAGCGTGTCGCCGAACTGCAGGAGATGCAGCAGCAGGTCGAGCCGCTGCATGACGACCGGATCGGCGTAGAACCACTGGTCCGAAGGATGGTCCAGGAAGGGATCGGTATCGAGACCGAAGACCTGCTCGAGCGGGTCGCTCGTGTCCGTCGAGGGAGCGGTGTGTTCAGTCATGGGCCTCCAGTCCCTGCACGTAGACCACTCGATACCCCCGTGCGAGCTGATCGTCGCGGACGCGCATCATGGCGGTCTGCGCCGCCTCCAGCGAGTCGAAATGCTCCTTCATCACGCGCCCGCCACTGCCCTGGAATCCCCACTCGCGCACCAGGCTCCAGCCCCCGATCAGATCCTCCTGCAGATGCAGATGATAGTACCGGGGTGGCGAGCCATCGACCGGCAGGGTCTGCATGTAGATGCGCATGGCGGGGAGAATACAGAATAGAAGGGGGAGAATACAGAATTCAGAATTCAGAATTCAGAAGCAAGAAGCTGGAAGCTGGCCGGCTCCATTGGCGGAATCCGGAAACCACGCTCATCCATGCCGCTGTGGCCAATGTTTTTCCTGGATTCCGGACAAGCGCTGCGCGCTTTCCGGAATGACGGGCAGGAGGGCCTTTCCGGGCGGGTGGTTTTCTCTCTTGTCATTCCGGGCGAGCGAAGCGAGACCCGGAATCCAGAAACCACGCATATTCAATTCGCCGTGGTCGATGTTTACGCTGGATCCCGGATAGTCCGCTACGCGGCCTTCCGGGATGACTGAGGTGGGTGCTACGCGGCCTTCCGGGATGA
>JALVEM010000561.1 GCA_027030825.1 Thiohalobacter sp. | reverse complement strand
GCGGATAGGCCCAGTCGAGCGTGCCCTTGGTGGCGATCAGGGCCATGGACGGGGTCTTCGCTTCCTCGATGTTCTGCAGTTTCTCGGGGAGCAGCTCGTCGAGCTTCTCGCTGAGCCACTGGTCGAGTCGGGGGTCGGGTGCGTTCATGGACGTTCTCCTCTGTGCAGAGTCAGTAACCGAATTCGCCCTGCCAGCCATGCTGGCCGTATTGCAGGCGAAGCCAACGGGGCACCATGGCCGCTGGTCTGGCCACCGGCATGGACTTTACGGGAGGTGCGCCTTCCAGACCGTCGATGGCACAGGTCTCCGTTACCACGGCGCGAAGCCTGATCCGGAGCCCGGGAAAGGCCTCGATGCCCGGGAGGGCGGGATCCGGCATGGGTTCGGCGGGATCCCTGAACAGCACGCGCTTGCGGATCAGGCAGCTGAAGTAGAGTTCCATCTCCACCAGAAGCGGATGTTCGAGCCGGGCGATGGCGCGACGTGCGCCATGGGAGAGGACCAGCTGCAGGGGCTTCCCGTACAGCTCCAGTTCGCACTGCTCGGGAATCCCGGCCGACAGGGTGCCGTTTTCGGTGTCGAAGCCATCGAGTTTCAACCGTGATGATGCTTCCTGCATGGTCGCTCCATCAATACCAACCAGTATGTATGTGATACACTAAACCGCGAGACACCAGGATGTCAATCATTCATGTCAATGCATTCTGTGACGAATGGCTTGAAATGGCAGTGACCTGAGGCACCGAAAACCTGTTGCGACGTCGACGGGTTGAAAAGGTCGGCAGCCAGGTATATAAGGAAATTCTAAATTTATTGTGACCCGCAGGTTCGATATCCATGGCCCGTCTCCGTGACAGCCCATCGGATGCACTGCAGTGGAGAGACAACAAATGCCAGAAGCAGCCGTCAGAAAGCACGAACGCAATCCGGACCGGACCCGCCGGGCGATACTCGAAGCCGCCTTCCGCGTCATACATCGGCATGGCTTTCAGGGCATGAGGCTCGACGAGGTCGTGGAGGCCACCGGGCTCACCAAGGGTGCGCTGTATCATCATTTTCCGAACAAACAGGCACTTGGTTATGCCGTCGTCGACGAGATCATCGCCGAGATGATGCACGAGCTCTGGACGCGCCCGCTGGAGGATGCCGAGGATCCCCTGCAGGGCATCATCGATACCCTCACCGGGATCGATGAGCGCATGGGTGACGATCTCACGGTCCTGGGCTGCCCGCTCAACAATCTGGCTCAGGAAATGAGCCCGCTCGACGAGGGCTTTCGCACGCGCATCGACCGTGTCTACTCGCAATGGCAGGCGAGCCTGGAGCAGGCGCTGGAACGGGCGCAGGCGCGAGGGGATCTGCGATCGGAGGCGGATACGCGCCGACTTGCCGGTTTCATCATCGCCAGCATTTCCGGATGCATCGGCCTGTCCAAGACGGCCCAGGATCGCGGGCTGTTGCGTGACTGCCTGCGCACCCTGGCGGAAATGCTGGAACGGCTTCGCAGACCTTCCTGACACTGGCAGTCCGCTGGCTCCGGCCTCGGGTCCGGATGGCTGCCGGTCACCCGCTTTCGACCTTCCGTCACGACCCGCCGGACATTTTCCCCTGTCCGGCATCTGGTTATTGCTGCATTCACCGCCTATACTCTCGCCTGACAATATGTCATGACGGTCATCATGTCATGGCATGAAATATGCTATGTCATGTGTGACATTCATCGAAGCCCGACCAAGGAGGAGAAATCCATGGCGCATGTAGTCGTAATCGGTGCCAGCACCGGGGGGTTGCCCGCGGCCTATGACATTCGTGACGAGCTGGGTTCCAGCCACAAGATCACCCTCATCAACGCCACCGACACCTTCAGTTTCGTGCCGTCCAACCCCTGGGTGGCAGTCGGCTGGCGCACACGGGACGATGTGACCTTCAAGATCGAGCCCTATGTGAAGAAGAAGGGCATCGACTTCATTCCCGTGCCGGTGACCGAGATCAAGCCGGACGACAACAAGGTGATTCTCGCCGATGGTCGCGAGGTCGACTATGACTATCTGGTCATCGCAACGGGACCGAAACTGGCGTTCGAGGAAGTCGAGGGGCTCGGGCCGATCGACGGTTACACGGAATCCATCTGCACCATCGATCACGCCGAGAAGGCCTACGAATCCTGGAAGAAGTTCGTCGAAAACCCCGGCCCGATCGTCGTCGGCGCCGTGCAGGGCGCTTCCTGCTTCGGGCCGGCCTACGAGTTCGCCTTCATCATGGATGCGGACCTGCGCAAGCGCAAGATCCGGGATCGGGTGCCCATGACCTTCGTCACCTCCGAGCCCTACATCGGCCACCTCGGTTTGGGCGGCGTGGGCGATTCCAAGGGCATGATGGAGTCCGAGCTGCGCAACAAGCACATCAAGTGGATCACCAATGCCAAGGTGACGAAGATCGAGGAAGGCAAGATGTACGTGACCGAGCACAACAGCGAAGGCGAGCCGGTCACCGAGCACGAGCTGGAGTTCGGCTATTCGATGATGCTGCCGGCCTTCAAGGGTGTCGACGCCGTGGCCAATGTCGGCGAGGATCTGGTGAATCCGCGCGGATTCGTGAAGGTGAACGAGTATCAGCAGAATCCGAAGTGGAAGAACATCTACGGTGTCGGCGTGTGCATCGCCATTCCGCCCGTCGAGGCCACCCCGGTGCCGACCGGCACGCCCAAGACGGGCTACATGATCGAATCCATGGTGCTGGCCACGGCGCACAACATCAAGAACGACATCGAGGGCAAGCCGGCCGACCAGAAGGCGACCTGGAACGCCATCTGCCTGGCCGACATGGGCGATACGGGCGTGGCCTTCGTGGCGCTGCCGCAGATCCCGCCGCGCAATCTTCAGTGGATGAAGAAGGGCAAGTGGGTGCACTACGCCAAGGTGGCCTTCGAGAAGTATTTCATCAACAAGATGAAGAAGGGTTCCACCGAACCGGTCTACGAAAAATACATCCTCAAGGCCGCGGGTATCGTGAAACTGAAATAAGGAAACGGGCCTGCCATTCATGACATGTTGACATGGCATGTCATGACATGGCAGGCTCATTGCCATCCATTGGCTTGAACAAGGAGGGGCGAGGCATGGGAGACGAGAAAATAAAAAAGCCGAGCTGTGAGCAGATCATCGACATGATGCCCAACCCGTTCGTCGTGATCGACCGGAACTACAACATCGTGTCGGCCAACAGGCGCTACTGTGAACATTACGGTGTCTCGCAGCAGGACGTGGTCGGCAGAAAGTGCCACGAGGTATCCCACCATTCCACGGTCCCCTGCAGCCGGAACGGTGAGCATTGCCCGCTGGAAGAGGTCTTCACCCGCAAGCACGCCACCCAGGTCATGCACATCCACTACGACCAGAATGGTCGGGAGGAGTACGTCCAGCTCCATTCGAGCCCGCTGTTCGACGAGCATGGCGAGGTCTGCTACATGGGCGAGACCATCTTCCATGTGACGCCGAGCCATTGCGGCAGCGACGAGCTGCTGGTGGGCCGCTCGAAGCCGCTGCTGCGCATGACCAGTCTGCTGCAGCGAGTGGCGCCGACCCAGACCACGGTGCTTTTGCTGGGCGAGAGCGGCGTCGGCAAGGAGCAGGCCGCGCGTTATCTGCATCATTTCTCCACGCGCGCGGAGGGTCCGTTCGTGGTGGTGGATTGCGCCGCGCTCGGTGAGAACCTGATCGAGAGCGAACTGTTCGGTTACGAGAAGGGCGCCTTCACGGGCGCCAACCAGCGCAAGAAGGGGCTGCTCGAGGCCGCCAACGGCGGCACGCTCTTCATCGACGAGATCGGCGAGCTTCCCCTGACTCTGCAGACCAAGCTGCTCCGGGTCATCGAATCGGGCCAGATCCGGCGCCTTGGGGGGACCGAGCTCGTCAAGGTCGACGTGCGCATCATCGCCGCCACCCACCGGGATCTGCAGCGCATGGTGGCCGAGGGGGATTTCCGCCAGGATCTCTATTACCGGCTGTCCGCCTTCCCGGTCTATGTGCCGTCGCTCAGGGAGCGCAAGGACGACATCGCCCGGCTGGCGGAGCATTTCCTGATCCAGATGGAGGGCTCGGACCGGCATGTGCCGCTTTCCTCGGAGGTCATCGAGGTCCTGATGAGTCACGACTATCCCGGCAACGTGCGCGAGCTGCGCAACGTCATCGAGCGAGCCGCGATCCTGGCCTGCGACGACATCATCCGGCCCGATCACATCGTTTTCGAGGAGCAGATCACGGACGAGGCGAACGTGGTTCAGGATCGGCGCAGCGCCCGGGCGGTCAAGCTGCTCAACCGGCGCACGGGCAGGCTGACCGAGCAGGATGTGATCCGGGCCCTGCAGGAAACCGGCGGGCATCGTGCGCAGGCGGCGGAGAAGCTGGGCGTGAGCGAGCGCACGCTCTATCGTTACATACGCAAGCTGCGTGGCGCAGGTGTCTGAACAGAGGCTCGAATACCCAGGAAAAGGAAGAAAGGCCCCGCAAGCGGGGCCTTTCGTTCTTCGATGTGCCGAGTCAGCGAACGATCATTCGCCACCCGGCACCGTGGTCAGGCCCAGGATTTCCCAGTCCTGCATGCCACCGCGATACCACTTGATCTTGTGTGCGGGATAGCCGTAGCGAAGCAGGGCCTTGATGTTGTTCGGCGACTGTCCGCACCACATGCCGTTGCAGAACATCACCAGCGTCTTGGCGTGGGTGAAGTCCCAGAGGCCTTCCTGCTGCTTCACGTTGAACTGATTCTCAAGGATGTCCGCGATGGTGAGCGGGTCCGACTTGGTCGGATTGAGCTTGGTCCAGGGGATGTTGATCGAACCGGGGATGGTGCCGCGCTTGACCCAGTCGGGCGTGCGGGAGTCGATCACGAGAATGCTGTCGTCACCCGCTTCCTTCCGGCGCAGGTAGTCCAGCATCTCCACCTCGCCGATGGTCTCCACGCCGGGCGCCAGTTTGATCGGCTGGATGCAGAAGGGCGGGCACTTGCGCGAGGTCTTGGCAAAGGCCGGATTGACGGTGTTCTTCTGGTTCTGGTTGCGCATGATGCGCACCTTCTTGCCGTTGTGGGTCACCGTTATGTAGGGCAGATCACGCGTGATCTTGACAGCGATCTTCTCCTCGGCGGACAGATTCCCCCCCAGGCTCAGACCCAGCGTCAGCAGGGAAGTCACGATCAGGTTTCTGACGGTTTTCATGAAGGGTACTCCTCTCGTTGCATGTTGGTGGTTGTGGATGACGAAGTGCGGCGGAACACCGCCGCGCCGGTGGCGACGTCATTCGTCGCAATCGGGCTCCTCTTCCTCGTCGGTGCCGCCTCCCTCGCCGTCCGTGGCGGCGGGAGAACAGATCGGTGAAGAAAAGGAATCGGTGATCTGGGCATGGGCGCCCAGGCTGATCGGCAGCAGGCCTGCCAGAATGAGAATTCTCAGGATCGTGGAAAACATGTGTCTCCTCCGTTCGATGCAGGGCATGCCGTCAGGCATGGTCGTCATGGAGACAAGCACTGATCGTGCCAACGTATCCGCACTCACTGTGTGGTATCTGTCGGCCCACGCTTTGCCGGTCCGGCATGGATCGCCCGGCGCCGGTGCCAGGTCTCGTGCACGAGGCGGGCATCCTCGAGAAAGGTACCGAGTTCTTCCAGCAGCAGGGCCTGGGGACCGTCCACCAGCGCCTTCTCGGGCGCCGGATGGAAATCGACCAGCACCATGTTGGCCCCGGCGATCAGGCCCTGGGCCGTGGCATGGACGATCTCCAGGATGCCGTCCGGGGCGCGCTGCCGGCTGCCCACGGAATGCGAGGGATCGATGCAGACCGGCAGGCGCGTGAGGCGCTTGACCACGGGCACGTGGGCGAAATCGACGAAATTGCGGTGTGGATCGCCCAGGTGGGTCTTCATGCCCCGCAGACAGAAGACGATCCGCGTGTTGCCTTCGCTGGCGAGGTATTCTGCGGCGTTGAGAGACTCCTCGAGCGTGATGCCGAAGCCCCGCTTGAGCAGCACCGGCATCTCGGTCTGCCGTCCGGCGGCCTTGAGGAGCTCGAAATTCTGCGTGTTGCGAGTGCCGATCTGCAGCATCACGGCAGTGGGATGGCCGGTCTTCTCCAGGGCCTCGCGGATCTCGTCGATGTGATTCTCGTGCGTGACCTCCATGGCGATCAGGCGGATGCCGTACTTCCCGGCCAGCTCGAACACCCAGGGCAGGCAGTCACGGCCGAGTCCCTGGAAGGCGTAGGGGCTGGTGCGGGGCTTGTAGGCGCCCATGCGGGTACAGAACTGTCCGTGCGCCTGCAGGGCCTGCATCATGGCCTCCACGTGCTCCGGCGTGTCGACCGCGCACAGACCGGCGAAGATGTTGAGGTTGTCCTGACTGAAGCGCACGCCGTTGGCCTCGAACTCGAATCCCGGTTGCTGGTCGTCATGGCGACCGATGACCCGATATTCCTCGGAAACACGGATCACACGGTCGACGGCCGGAAGCTGGGCCATGTCCTCCACGGAGAGGCTCGAGGTGTCGCCGATGAGATAGATCTCGGTCAGCGTCTGTTGCGCGCCCCTGACCTGATGGGTGCGCGCCTGGATGTTGGGCAGGCGGGCGAGATGGGCCATCAGTGCCCGATGCTCGGGCGAATCGGGGGAGGTGTTGGGTTCGAGAATCAGTATCATGCCGGTTGTCCGATCCGTATGACCGACGGCGAGGATACCGCATTGGATGAGGAGTGAGGAGTGAGGAGTGAGGCGCTGCTGCGGTTCGACCGCGAACATCTCTGGCATCCCTATGCCTCCATGACGCAACCGATCACGGCCTGGCCGGTGCGCGAGGCCGAGGGGGTGCACCTGATCCTGGAGGACGGTCGCCGCCTGATCGACGGGATGGCGAGCTGGTGGTCCGTGATCCACGGCTACCGTCACCCGCGCCTGGTCGCCGCCCTTCAGGCGCAGGCGGCGCGCCTGTCCCATGTCATGTTCGGGGGACTGACCCACGAGCCCGCGGTCGCCCTCGGCCGGCGTCTGGTCGGCCTCACGCCGGAACCGCTGCAGCACGTCTTCTTCGCCGATTCCGGCTCCGTGGCCGTGGAGGTCGCCATCAAGATGGCGCTGCAGTACCGCATCGCCCGTGGCGAGACCGGCCGAAGCCGCCTGCTGGCCCTGCGATGCGGCTACCATGGCGACACCTTCGCCGCCATGTCCGTCTGCGACCCGGAGGGCGGCATGCACCATCTGTTTGCCGGAATCCTTCCCCGCCAGGTCTTCGCACCGGCCCCGGCCTGTCGACCGGGATCGGGAGAGGCCGAACCGGACCTGCAGGCGTTCCGGGAACGGATCGAACGGCATGCCGATGAACTCGCTGCCGTGATACTCGAGCCGATCGTCCAGGGCGCGGGCGGCATGCGCTTCTACTGCCCGGAATTCCTGGCCGGCGTGCGCGCGCTCTGCGACGAGTACGGACTGCTGCTGATCGCCGACGAGATCGCGACCGGCTTCGGTCGCACGGGCACCCTGTTCGCCTGCGAGCAGGCCGGTATCAGTCCCGACATCCTCTGCGTGGGCAAGGCGCTCACGGGCGGCATGCTGACCCTGGCCGCGACCCTGTGCACGCGCGAGGTTGCCGAGACGATCGGCCGGGGCGAGCCGGGACTGTTCATGCATGGGCCGACATTCATGGCCAATCCGCTGGCCTGTCGGGTGGCCTGCGAGAGTATCGACCTGCTGCTCGAACAGCCGTGGCAGGCGCGCATCAGGGACATCGAGCAGGGGCTGCGCTCCGGGCTCGCCCCCTGCCGGGAGATCGACGGCGTGCGCGATGTCCGGGTACTGGGCGCGATCGGCGTGGTGGAACTGGACCGACCGGTCGACATGTCGGTCGTGCCGGCGCGTTTCGTGGAGCGGGGCGTATGGGTGCGTCCGTTCCGGAACCTGGTCTATGTGATGCCGCCCTATGTCATCGACGAGGAATCGCTCGCCGTGCTTTGCCGGGCGATCCGCGAGGTGGTGGCAGAGATTTAGCGGGCTAGTCCTCCTCGCGCCAGCGCGCCAGCAGGCCTTCATAGGCATCGATGCGGCGGTCCCGGAAGAAGGGCCAGATCCTGCGGACCCGTTCGCTGCGGTCGAGGTCGATGTCCACCAGCGCGAGGTCTTCGTCGTCCTGCGGCAGTTCGATCAGGAGCTCGCCCTGCGGGCCGGTGGCAAAGCTCGAGCCCCAGAAGTCGATCCCGGGCGTGCGGCCCTCGGGATCGGGCTCGTGGCCGGTCCGGTTGACGGCGACCAGCGGCAACGCGTTGGCCACGGCATGGCCCCGCTGCACCAGTTGCCAGGCCTCGCGCTGCCGGGCCTGCTCCTCGGCGGCATCGCGCGGATCCCGGCCGATGGCGGTCGGATAGACCAGCAGCTCGGCGCCGGCCAGCGCCATGAGCCTGGCCGCTTCCGGGAACCACTGGTCCCAGCAGACGAGCACGCCCAGCGAACCCAGCGAGCAGCGGATCGGGCGAAAGCCGGTGTCTCCGGGCGTGAAGTAGTACTTCTCGTAGTAGCCCGGGTCGTCGGGGATGTGCATCTTGCGGTAGCGGCCGGCCAGCGTGCCGTCACGATCGATCACGACCGCGGTGTTGTGATACAGCCCGGCAGCGCGCCGTTCGAACAGGGAGGCGACGATCACCAGTTGCAGTTCGGCCGCCAGTTCGCCGAGCCAGCGGGTGGTGGGGCCGGGCAAGGGTTCGGCGGCATCGAACGCCGCCGGGTCCTCGGTCTGGCAGAAATAGCGGCCCTGATGGAGCTCCGGCAGCACGGCGAGATCGGCGCGGCCGGCGGCCGCTTCCCGGAGGCGCGCCTCGATGCGTTGCCGGAGGGCGTCGCCTGTGTCCGGGAATGCCAGCTGGATCAGGGCGGTCCGGCAGCGGCGCACGGCTATTCCTCGGAAGGGAGCACGCCCCGGCCCAGCGGCAGGGTGGCGCAATGCACGGCGCCGTTCTGCCGGATCAGGATGCGGGCGGGAATCGGGATCAGCGCCCGTTCGGGGAAGGCGTCCTTGAGGCGCTCCAGCACGCGAACGTCCATCGGGTCGTCATAGGTGGGCACCAGGACGGACTCGCGCAGGATCAGGAAATTGGCGTAGCTCGCCGGCAGACGACGTCCCTCGTGCACCACGGGGTCGGGCAGCGGCAGGGGGATCAGCTCGTAGGGCGCGCCATCGGGGCGGCGCAGGGCGCGCAGTTCGGATTCCATGGCGGCCAGCGCTGCATGATGCGGCTCGTCGCGCGGTTCGGCCGTGCAGTAGGCGATGGTGGTCGGATTGCAGAAACGGGCCAGCATGTCGACATGACCATCGGTGTCGTCTCCCTCGAGACGGCCTTCTCCGAGCCAGAACACCCGTTCGATACCGAACAGGCGGGCGAAGGCCTCTTCCCAGCGCTGTCGGGTCATGCCGGGATTGCGATTCTCGTCCAGCAGGCTGCGCTCCGTGACCAGCAGCGTGCCCGCGCCGTCGGTATCCAGGGCGCCGCCTTCCAGCACCAGATCGTGATGCCGCATGGGGGTCTCCCCGAAGGCGCCGGCCTCGAGCAGCCGGGCGTTCACCAGATTGTCGTCCTCGAAGGGATAGCGGCGGCCGTAGCCGTTGAACAGGAAGTCCTCGAGAAACGGCTGTTCGCCTTCGTAGACGGTGACGGGGCCGTAGTCCCGGACCCAGGTGTCGTTGAAGGGCACGGTGTGCAGGCGCACGGATTCCAGATGCACGTCCGACTCGAGCAGCCGGTCGGCCACATGGGCACGGTGCTCGTCGTCCCGGCAGAGGATGACCAGCGTCTCCTGGTCGGCGATCGCCACCGCCATGCGTTCGTAGACGGCCTCGATCTCGTCGATGATCTCGCCCCAGTCGCTGTCGGGATGAGGCCAGGCGATCATCACCCCGTCGTGCGGTTCCCACTCGGCCGGAAGGCGGGGCTTCATCGCCGGTTCAGGATCCGGGGCGTTTCCGGTGACGAACGGCATGGATCACCCGGTCGTGTTCGAAGTAGACCGTGAGATCGTCATAGACCCAGCGGGTGATCGGAGGATCGCCCACGGGTGGCAGCATCTTGCGGGGTGCGCCGAGCCGGGCGCGGACGGCATCCATCGTCAGGCCACGCAGATCGGTCGCGACTTCGCCGGCTGCCGGCATCCGAAGCGTATCGGCCATGACGGGCAGGGCGAGAAGGCTGGCACACAGCAATGCGGTCCGGAATCGTCTCATCTCGGGCTTCCCCCGTGGCTACCGATTCCGTTGGACTATAGCAGCCTGTCGGACCCGGGGCCAATCTGCTGCGGCGATGGGGAGCCGGGCGGCCCGGTAAAGAATCCGGCTCGGGCGCCGACAATCGTGGCATGAGGCGTGCTCTGTTGGTCATGCTTGCGATGCTGGTTGCCGCCCCCGCGTGGGCCATGCGCCAGCATTTCGAGGCCCCCTACGACGAGGCCGCATGGAAGGTGCAGGCCGGCGCGGGCAGCTGTCGCCTGACGCACGACATTCCCTTCTACGGGCAGGCCGAGTTCCAGCAGGCCGACGGTCAGCCGCTGGCCTTCCGTCTGCACGTGGAAAGGCTGCCTGAGCGGCTGGAGGTCGCGCGCGTGCGTTCCGTGCCGCCGCCCTGGAAGCATGGGGTGCCGATCCGTGATCTCGGGGAATTCCGCCTGCTGTCCAGCCTCGATCCGCTCGAGTTCGAACGCGCCCTGGCGCTGCGGCTGCTCTACGAGTTGCAGGCGGGCATGTATCCGACCATCTCCTATCGTGATCTGGCCGACGGCAGGGACGAGGTGGAGGTGCTGCTCTCCTCGCTGCGGATTCGCGATGCCCTGCCCGAATTCCAGCGTTGTGTCGCGGGGCTCATCCAGCTCGATTTCGACATCCTCAAGGAACACGTGCTCCATTTCGAGACCGACAGCTACATGCTCGATTACCGGCAACGCCGGATCCTGGACCGCTTCATCCGCGACTGGCACAGGATGAGGAAGAAAGGAGCCCAGAAGATCGTTCTCGGCGGGCATGCCGACGAACGCGGCACCGAAGCGTACAATCATTCGCTCTCGCTCAAGCGCGCGCTGGCGGTTCGCAAGTATCTCGTGCGCCGGGGCATACCGGCCAAACTCATCGAAGTGCACGCCTATGGCGAACGCTGGCCGGTCAGGAAGGGACACGACAAGGCGTCCTGGGCAGCCAATCGCAGGGTCACGGTCTGGTTCGCCCGACGTCCGGAGGCACTGGCGCGGCGCTGAGCACGGACGATACCCGAATCCGGGTATAATCCGGCCGCATGTTCCGTCCCTACGAAATCTACATCGGCCTGCGCTACACGCGTGCCAAGCGGCGCAACCATTTCATCTCGTTCATCTCGCTGATCTCGATCCTGGGCATCGCGCTGGGCGTGACGGCGCTCGTGACGGTGCTGTCGGTCATGAACGGATTCGAGGGCGAACTGCGCACGCGGATACTCGGCATGGCCTCTCATGTCATCGTCACGGAGCGAGCCGAAGGCATCGCCGACTGGCAGTCGCTCGCCCGGGAGGTGGCCGGTGCGCCGCATGTCACGGGCGCGGCGCCGTTCGTTCGCGAGGAGGCCATGCTCACCTTCGGACGCGCGGTCAGCGGCGCCATCCTGCGTGGCATCCTGCCCGAGCAGGAACCCCGGGTGTCCACCATCCACGAACACATGGTCTCGGGCGCCATCGCCGCTCTGCGTCCCGGGCGTTACGGCATCGTGCTGGGCCGCGAACTGGCCATGGCCCTGGGTGCGGACCTGGGCGACCGGGTGACGGTCATCAGTCCGCAGGCCAGCCTGACACCGGCCGGCAACCTGCCGCGACTGCGGCGGTTCACGGTGGTGGGCATCTTCGAGGTGGGCATGTACGAATACGACCGGGGCGTGGCCCTGATCCATCTGAACGATGCCCAGCGGCTGTTCCGCATGGGAGACCGCGTCACCGGCCTGCGGCTGCGCCTCGACGATCTCTTCCTGGCGCCCCGGGTCGTGCGCGACCTCCAGTCGCGGCTGTCACCGGACTATCGCGTCACCGACTGGACCCATCAGCACGCGAACTTCTTTCGGGCCATCAAGACCGAGAAGCGGGTGATGTTCGTCATCCTCACCCTGATCGTGGCCGTGGCGGCGTTCAACATCGTATCCACCCTGGTGATGGTCGTCACCGACAAGCAGGCCGACATCGCCATCCTCCGCACCCTGGGCGCGACACCGCGCTCGATCATGGAGATCTTCATCGTCCAGGGGCTGGTGATCGGCCTGCTCGGCACCCTGCTGGGCACCGTCGGCGGGGTGGCGCTGGCGCTCAACGTGGAAACCCTGGTGCCGGCGATCGAGCGGCTCTTCGACGTCCAGTTCCTGCCCGCCGATGTCTACTACATCAGCGAACTGCCCTCGGAACTGCACTGGCCCGATGTCTGGAAGATCGCCGGGCTGGCCTTCCTGCTGACCCTGCTCGCCACGCTCTATCCCGCCTGGCGGGCGTCGCGCACCCAGCCGGCAGAGGCCCTGCGCTATGAGTGAGGCCGTGGTCGCATGCCGGGGGCTCAGGCGGGTCTTCAGGCAGGGCAGCCTGGACGTGGAAGTGCTGCGCGGCGTGGACCTGGAAGTCATGCCGGCGGAGAGCGTGGCCATCGTGGGGGCTTCCGGCAGCGGCAAGAGCACCCTGCTGCACCTGCTGGGCGGACTCGATACGCCGACGGCAGGCGAGGTCTTCGTCGCCGGGAGGAACATGACCGCGCTCGACGATACCCGGCGTGGTCTCCTGCGCAACCGGGCGCTCGGATTCGTCTATCAGTTCCACCACCTGCTCCCCGAGTTCACGGCGCTGGAGAACGTCGCCATGCCGCTGCTGATCCGTGGCGAACCGGCGGGTGCGGCGAGGCGCAGTGCCAGGACGCTGCTCGAACAGGTGGGGCTGGGACAGCGCGAGCGCCACAAGCCGGGCGAGCTTTCCGGGGGCGAGCGCCAGCGGGTGGCCATCGCACGCGCCATGGTCACACGGCCGCGCTGCATACTCGCGGACGAGCCGACGGGCAACCTGGATCGGGGCACGGCCGCCCAGGTCTACGAGGCCATGCTCGAGCTCAAGCAACAGGAAGGCACGGCACTGGTCATGGTGACCCATGATCCGGACCTGGCTTCGCGCATGGAGCGGGTCCTGCGGCTCGAGGACGGGCGGCTATCACCGATGTGACGCAGTGCGTGCCGCCGGCTCCGGCGGCGATCCGGGCGTTTCCTTCACCCGGGCAGGCGGCGTCTGATTCAGGGACAGAACCCTGTCCGGGGCCGCCGTTTCCGCACCTGCCTGCGACAAGGATCCCTGGCGATGGTGGCGTCGCTCCCGCTTGCGGATCACATACCACCGCCACAGCAGCCGGACACCGACGAAGCCCGCAAGCGCCAGAACACCGCCCAGCACCAGGCTGCCAACGAACAGCGGCACCCAGACTGCATCGAGCTGGGTCAGGATCGTCTGCCATTCGGAAAGATTCTGCGTCACCGGTACCCTGCCCAGCAGCAGGCAACCGAACAGATAGGCGCCGAAGAACACGGGCGGGATGGTCAGCGGATTCGTCATCCAGACCAGCACCACCGCAGTGGGCAGATTGACTCGCAGCGCGATGGCCAGTGCGGCAGCGACCAGCATCTGGCCCGGAAAGGGGAGAAGCGCGCAGAACAGGCCCACGGCCACGCCGCCGGAAAAGGAACGGCGGTTGAGGTGCCAGAGGTTCGGGTCGTGCAGCCGGTGACCGAAACGACTGATCCACGGGTGACTGCGCACCTCGTGCGAATCGGGCAGGTAGCGTTTGATCAGACGTCTGGGCATGGCAGGCTCACCCGATGGGCTGCTCCCGATTATATCCGCAATATCGGTCGGGTGTTTGAAAACCTGAAACCGGCCGGTATGCTCGCCCCCGGGCCATGGAGGGCCCGTCATGGACGGCAGGGAGATGGCTGGACCGGCCTTTGCGGCAGGCGCGCTGCTGCTTCACTTTTTCGACTGGCCACCGTTGAATCCGCTCTGGCTGGCGGCGCTGGCCGTACTCGCCCTGCTTGCCGGATCCCGTGGAGGCCGCTGGCGCTGGCTGGCCTGGTGCCTCGCGGGCCTGTGCTGGGCCGGCTGGACAGCGCAGGCGCATCGCCAGGACCGGCTCCCGACGGATCTGGTCGGCCAGGATCTTCGGGTCGCCTGCCTGGTCGAGGACTTTCCCCGAGACACGCCCACCGGCATCACCCTGATCTGCAGGCCGCGTAGTGCCCATCGCGTCGACGGCGATGCTCGGGTGACCGGACTGTCCAGGCGCCTTCGGCTGCGCTGGCGGGATCCCGAGGCCTTGCCTCGGCCGGGGGAGCTCTGGTCTCTCACCGTGCGCCTGAAGCCGGCGGCCGGCATGCGCAATCCGGTCGGCTTCGACTACGGCGCCTGGCTCTTTCGCGCAGGCATCGGGGCGACGGGCTATGTGAAACGGTGGCCGGCGCCCCGGCTCGAGGCGGATATCGCCGGGCCCGTCGAGAAGGCACGCCGCTGGCTCGCGGGACGCATGGAACACCTTGAGCCCCTGCCCGGCGCGGGCATGTTGCGCGCCGTCACCCTGGGCATCCGCGACCGTGTCGATACCGTGCAGGCCACGGCCTTCCGCACGACCGGCACCGCCCATCTCTTCGCCATCTCCGGGCTGCACGTGGGCCTCGTCTCCGGCTTCGTCTTCCTGCTGGTGCGGCGTCTCTGGCGCCTGAGCGCCAGGCTGTGCCAGCGATATCCGGCGCCTCGTGCGGCGGCGCTGGCCGGCCTGCTCGCAGCCGCTGTCTATGCCGCCCTGGCCGGCTTCTCTCTGCCGACGCAACGGGCGTTGCTGATGATCGCCGTCCTGCATGCCGGTCCGTTGACCGGTCGTCGGACATCGTCCGTCCACGCCTTCTCCATGGCGCTGCTGGCGGTGCTGCTGCTCGATCCGCTCGCGGTGGGCGGTCCCGGTTTCTGGCTGTCCTTCGGCGCCGTCTTTTTCCTGTGGCTGATCGCTCGCTCCGACGGGCAGGGCGAAGGGTCGCGGCTCGCCGTCATCGTGCGGGCCCTGCGGACCCAGTGGCTGCTCTCGCTGGCCATGGTCCCCTTGACGGTGGTCCTGTTCCAGCAGGTCCAGTGGCTGGCGCCGCTGGCCAATCTGGTCGCGATCCCGGTCTTCGGCATGCTGATCCTGCCCGGGGCGCTGATCGGACTGCTTCTGCTGGCGGTTCACCCGACGCTGTTCTGGCCATGGTGGCTGTCCGGACGGCTGGCGGAGGCACTTGCCGGATTCCTGCAATGGCTGGCGGCGCTGCCGCTGGCCGAATATCACTGGTCGCCGGCGCCGGAGGCGATCGCCTGGATGACGGGGCTCGTGCTGATGCTGCTGTCGCCGGCCGGTCTGCCCGGACGGCGCCTCGCCCTCCTGTGGTCGCTGCCGGTCCTTTTCCCGGCGGCGCACGCACCGCAGCCGGGACGCTTCGATCTCGTGCTGCTGGACGTGGGGCAGGGGGTGGCGGCCGTGGTGAGGACGGCCCGCCATGCGCTCGTCTACGATACCGGCTGGCGTTCGCCTTCGGGATTCGATACCGGGCGGGCCGTGGTCCTGCCCTGGCTTCGCCGTCAGGGCGTCGCGCAGGTGGACGTGATGATCGTCAGCCACGGCGATCTCGATCATCGCGGCGGCGCCCGCTCGATCGACCGGGCCATGCCGGTCTGCCGCCTGTTCACCAGCGCGCCCGAGCGAATCTACTGGCGACCGGTGACGCGTTGCCGTGCCGGACAGGCCTGGCACTGGGACGGGGTGCGCTTCGAGATGCTGGCGCCGACAGGCGAGGAGAACGGCAACGACGCCAGCTGCGTGCTCGCCGTCGAGGCGGCCAACGGGCAGCGGCTGCTGCTTGCCGGAGACATCGAGCGTCGCAGCGAACGGCGGCTGGTCCGCCGGGTCCGGGATCTTGCCGCGGATGTGCTGGTGGTGCCCCATCACGGCAGCGGCACTTCCTCGTCGCCCGGTTTCGTCCGCGCGGTCCGGCCCCGCCATGCGCTCGTGCCGGCCGGACGCTTCAACCGCTATCGCCTGCCCGCACCCGAAGTGCTGGCGCGTTATCGCAGGATCGGCAGCCGCGTTCGGGTGACCGGGATCGATGGCGCCATCGCCTGCCGGCTCGGCGGACCGGGCCCGGTGAGTTGCCGTCTCGGCGCGCCGCCTTCGCCCTGGCGCAACGGAGATCCGGCAGGATGAAAAGCCGAGGGCAACATCGTATGATGGCGCGGTCCAATCGACGAGTGACGAGGCGGATGCGGTGATCGAACTGGTGATGAAGGGCGGCTGGCTGATGTGGCCGATTCTGGCCTGCTCGGTCGTCGCGCTGGCCATCATCGTCGAGCGCCTGTGGATGCTCAGGGTCTCCCGCGTGATCCCGCGTCACCTCGTGGCGCGGGTCTGGCAGTGGATGCGCAACGGAGAGCTCGATGCGGCCAGGCTGCAGCAGCTGCGCACGGGCTCGCCGCTGGGTCGGATCCTGGTCGCCGGGCTGGTCAACCGGCACCACGACCGGGAGATCATGAAGGAGGCCATCGAGGATGCCGGCAGGCAGGTGGTGCTGGAGCTGGAACGCTACCTCAACACCCTGGGCACCATCGCCGCCATCTCGCCGCTGCTCGGCCTGCTGGGCACCGTGATCGGCATGATCAAGGTATTCACCGCCATCACCACTCATGGCGTGGGCGACCCGGGCGTGCTGGCCGGCGGCATCTCCGAAGCCCTCATCACCACCGCGGCCGGCCTCTCGGTGGCCATCCCCAGCCTGATGTTCCACCGCTATTTCCGCGGCAAGGTGGACATGCTGGTGGTGCGCATGGAGGAGGAGGCCATGAAGATGGTCGAGGTCATGCAGGGCGAACGGGAGGCCGATCCCGACTCGGAGTCCGTACTGCCATGAACTTTCGTCCCGGACGCGAGGAACCGCCCGCCGACGTCAACCTGACTCCGCTGATCGACGTCGTCTTTCTGCTGCTCATCTTCTTCATGGTCTCGACCACCTTCGACCGGGCCACGCAGCTGCAGCTGCAGTTGCCCGAGGCCTCCGGCGAGCCGGCCGAGGCGCCGCCCCGCGTGCTGGAGATCAGCGTCACGCGCGAGGGCGCCTACTTCGTCGGCAAGGAACAGGTGCTCAATGCCCGGCCGGAGACCCTGCGGCGCGCCATCGAGCAGGTGCTCGACGGCAAGCGGGACGTGCCGGTCGTGGTGCGGGCCGACGCCCAGGCGCCCTGGCAGGCGGTGGTCACAGTCATGGACGTGCTCGGCGGCCTGGGCCTGCAACGCCTGTCGCTCGCCACCGTGCAGCCGGCGGGTGGCGGCGACTGAATCCGGGCATGCCCGCAACGTCCGCGTCCACACCGCTGCAGCACTATCGGCGACTGCTCGGCTATGTGCTGCCCCAGTGGCGCATCTTCCTCTTCGCAACGCTCGTGATGGTGGCCTACAGCGCCACCGATGCCGGTTTCGCCGCGCTGATGAAGCCGATGCTCGACGAGAGCTTCGTCGCCCGGGACCGCGAGATGATCCGCCTCATTCCCGCGGCCCTGATCCTGCTCTTCCTGTTCCGGGGGGTGACGGGTTTCGTCTCCACCTACGGGATGAGCTGGGTGGGGCGGCGGGTGATCGAGCGCCTGCGCTCGGAGATGTTCGCCAAGGTGCTCGCCCTGCCCGAACCCGTCTTCGAACGCCTGGGCACCTCCGAGATCGTCACCCGGCTCATCTATCACGTCGAGCAGGTGGCCCAGGCCAGCACCAACGTGGTCACCATCCTCATCCGGGACAGCTTCACCGTGCTCTTCCTGCTGGCCTGGATGTTCTACATCAGCGGCTGGCTCGCCATGCTGTTTCTGCTCGTCGGCCCGGTGATGGCCGGTGTCATCCGCTACGTGAGCCGGCGGTTCCGGCGGATCAGCGCCCGCATCCAGGACTCGATGAGCGATGTGACGCAGATCGCCGAGGAGGCGGTGCAGGGGCACCGCATCATCCGGATCTTCGGCGCCCGGGACCATATTCTGGAACAGTTCCGCCGGATCAACGCCCGCAACCGGTCCCTGCAGATGAAGATGATCGCGACCAGTGCCGCCAGCGTGCCCGTGGTCCAATTCCTGGGGGCGGCGCTGCTGGCCGTGGTGATCTGGCTGGCGACCGAGCGTTCCCTGCAGGAGAACATCTCGGCCGGCGATTTCGTCTCCTTCATCACGGCCATGATGCTGCTCATGCCGCCGCTCAAGCGGCTGACCGCGGTCAACGCCAGCCTGCAGCGGGGCATCGCGGCGGCGGCCAGCATCTTCGAACTGCTCGATGCCCCGGAGGAGCGGGACACGGGCACCCGCCGGCTGCAGCGAGCCCGCGGCGAGATCGTCTACGATCGGGTCGCCTTCCGCTATGCGCCGGACGGTCCCTGGGTGCTCGAGGACGTGAGTTTCGAGGCCCGGCCGGGCGCCATGATCGCCATCGTGGGACGTTCGGGCAGCGGCAAGAGCACGCTGGTCGGCCTGTTGCCGCGCTTTCACGATCCTCAGGTCGGAGGCATCCGGCTCGACGGGGTCGACATCCGCGAGTTCCGGCTCGACGATCTGCGGGCCCAGATCGCCATGGTGGGGCAGGACGTGATCCTGTTCGACGACACGGTCGCCGCCAACATCGCCTACGGCCGGCAGGGGAGGACCTCGATGGCGGACATCCGCCGGGCCGCCGAGATGGCCAATGCGCTCGAATTCATCGAGCGACTGCCGCAGGGGTTCGATACCCGCATCGGGCAGGGCGGCGCGCTGCTCTCCGGTGGGCAGCGGCAGCGCATCGCCATCGCTCGTGCGCTGCTCAAGGATGCGCCCATCCTGATCCTGGACGAGGCCACCTCGGCCCTGGATTCGGAATCCGAGCGCGTGATCCAGGAGGCCCTGGGCAAGCTGATGGCAGGCCGCACCACGCTCGTGATCGCACACCGTCTCTCGACGGTGGAGGCGGCGGATTGCATCCTGGTGCTCGAACAGGGCCGTATCGTGGAGGCCGGCACCCATGCCGAGCTGCTGGCGCGCGATGGCCAGTATGCGGCCCTGTACCGGCTGCAGTTTCGCGAGGCGGGCACGTGAGGTGGATCGAGCATGTCTGGTACGGCCGCAGGCCGCTGGCCGCGCTCGCCCTGCTGCCGTTCTCCGGGCTGTTCTGCGCGGGCGTGATGCTGCGCCGCGCCCTGTATCGACGGGGCGTGCTGCGCCGGCATCGGCTCGATGTGCCGGTGGTGGTGGTGGGCAACCTGGCCGTGGGCGGGACCGGCAAGACGCCGCTGGTCGCCGAGCTGGCGCGCCTGTTCTCGAATGCCGGCTGGCGGCCCGGCCTCGTCGCGCGCGGCTACGGCGGCCGGGCGCGGCACTGGCCGCAGCAGGTACGCCCCGACAGCGACCCGGCCGCGGTCGGCGACGAGGCCGTGCTGCTGGCCGGGCTCACCGGCTGTCCGATGGCCGTGGGGCCGGACCGGGCGGCGGCGGCGCGATCGCTGCTCGAGCACGCCGACGTGAACCTGATCCTCTCCGACGACGGTCTCCAGCATCTGGCGCTGGAACGGGATCTGGAGATCGTCGTGATCGACGGGGTTCGCCGCCACGGGAATCGACTGTGCCTGCCGGCCGGCCCCCTGCGGGAGCCGCTCTCGCGTCTGCGCAGCGTGGACCTTGTCGTCTGTCACGGCCCGCCGGGTCCCGGCGAATACACCCTGAAATCGCGCGTGCGCACGGCGCGGCCGCTGGCCGGGGGAGAACCCCGGCCGCTGGAGGCCTTTCGCGGCCGGCGGGTCCATGCCGTCG
>JALVEM010000560.1 GCA_027030825.1 Thiohalobacter sp. | reverse complement strand
GAATGGAACCTCTCGTCCCCCCGGCTGGCGGACATGCTGGTCGAGGCGGTGGATGCCGCAGCCGACCGGCTGGCCCTGCGGCTGGCGATCCGGGCATCCGGCAGCCGCGAATGGATCCGGCTGACCGTCGAAGGGGTTCGGGACCTGTCTTCCCATCTCGCCGTGCGGCGTGCACTCGCGTCGCTCGCGCCGGTGCAGACGCTTCAGGTCCGGACGCTGGCCCCGGACGAGGTGGGGTTCGCACTCGAGGTGGAAGGGGGCAGGAAGGCCCTGGAGAGGGCCCTGAATCGGCTGGACGGCATCGAGGTGGTGACATCGGGGCCGCCGCTTCGCCTGCGCTGGCTGGCAGGGGCGGCGGAGGCGCCCTGAGGTAAGCGGCATGCCACATCCCCTGGCCCGGCACATCCCCAATCTGCTGACCGTCTTCCGGATTCTGCTCGTCTGGCCGCTGGTGGAAGCGCTGCTCGCGGGCCGTTACGGGTGGGCATTGTTCATCTTCGTGGTCGCCGGGCTCACGGACGGGCTCGACGGGTTTCTGGCCCGGCATTTCCACTGGACGTCGCGCCTGGGCGGACTCCTGGATCCGGTGGCGGACAAGCTGCTCATGGTCTCCTCCTTCGTGGCGCTCGCCCTGGCCGGCATCGTGCCCGAGTGGCTCGTCTGGCTGGTGATCGGCCGCGATCTCGTCATCGTGACCGGCGCCGCCGCCTATCATCTGCTGATCGAGCCTCTGGTCGCCCAGCCGATCCTGCTCAGCAAGTTCAACACCCTCGTTCAGATCCTCTATGTCTTCGCCAACCTCTACGACCGAGGCTATGCGCGCATCGATCCTGCCTGGATCGGCGCGCTGCAGTGGGGGCTCGTGTTCACCACCCTGAGCAGTGGCGCGCTGTATGTGTGGATCTGGTCGCGGCGCGCGATTCGGAAGAAGAAGCAGGAAAATAATTGAAGAATATAGAATTCAGAATTCAGAAGCTGGAAGCTGGAAGCTGGATGAATAGCCACGGAATCCACTGAATCCACGGAAAAGGGTGATTGCAGGAAACTCTGCTTCATGACGCAGAGCGCACAGAGCGCGGAGTACGCAGAGGGAATGTTTTTCCGCCAGAGAAACACAATAACTTGCTTTTGTGGGTTTCGGGGATTTCGTGGCTGTATCCCGTTCCGTGTCTTTCCGTGTGCTTCCGTGGCCATTCAGGCAGTCATTCCGGACGAGCGACCCCGGCCTTGAGCCGGGGGAGCGAGACCCGGAATCCAGAAACCACGCTGATCCGTGCCATCGTGGCCGAAAATTTTCCTGGATTCCGGATCAGTGCTTCGCACTGTCCGGAATGACCGAAGGAGTGGATCCCGGATAGCCCGCTGCGCGGGCTTCCGGGATGACTCGAGGTGGGGTGTTGCGCGGGCTTCCGGGATGACCAAGGGGGACGCTGTGCGGGCTTGCACGATGACCAAAGCAGTAGATCCCGAATCGGCATCAGGCCAGCAGGGCGGCGATGATGCCGGTCATGAAGATGCCGTCG
>JALVEM010000559.1 GCA_027030825.1 Thiohalobacter sp. | reverse complement strand
TCGCCGCGGCCCTCATGAGCGGCCGCTTCCGGCCCGAGACGACGATCGACACACGACCGGGCTGGTATCAGGTGGGCCGACACACCATCCGCGACGTCCACGACTACGGCGTGCTGGACCTGACCGGCATCCTGCGCAAGTCCAGCAACGTGGGCGTGAGCAAGATCGCGCTGGATCTGCCGCGCGAGACCCTCTGGGAGGTCCTGAGCCGGGTCGGATTCGGACGCGATACCGGGACGGGCTTTCCCGGCGAGGCCGCCGGCATCCTGCTGCCGCCCGCCCGCTGGCACCGGATCGAGCAGGCCACCCTGGCCTTCGGCTACGGGATCTCGGTGACGGCCACCCAGCTGGCGCAGGCCTACGCCGTGCTGGCCAACGACGGGCGTGCCGTGCCGGTGTCGCTGCTCCATCGCGACGCGCCGCCCGCCGCGCAGCAGGTGATGCCGGCCTCGGTGGCGCGCCGGGTCCGGCGGATGCTGGAGACGGTGGTGAGCCCGGAAGGCACCGCACCGGCGGCCAGGATCCCGGGCTACCGGGTGGCCGGGAAGACGGGCACCGTGCGCAAGGCGGTCGCCGGCGGCTATGCCGAGGACCGCTATCTCGCGCTGTTCGCCGGCATGGCGCCCGCCAGCCGGCCGCGGCTGGTCTGCGTGGTGGTGATCGACGAGCCGGCTGGGGACGCCTACTACGGGGGCAAGGTGGCCGCACCCGTGTTCCGGCGCATCATGAGCGGCGCGCTGCGATTGCTCAACGTGCCCCCGGACGGGGAGGCGCCGGACGGGCAGCCGCTCCTCCAGGCCGCGGCAGGGGGTCCCGCATGATGCCGGCAGTGCGAGAGGACAGGGCCCTTCGCCTCTCGGAGCTGCTCGGGCGGCCGCTTCCGGAGGCGCTGGACGTGATGGTTCGCGGCGTGGCCATCGACAGCCGCGCGCTGGTTCCCGGCGAGCTCTTCCTGGCGCTCGCCGGTACCCGGGGCCATGGGCTGATGCACCTGCGCCAGGCGGTGGCTCGCGGCGCCGTGGCCGTGCTCTACGAGCCGACCCCGGGTCTGGATTCGCTTCTGGAGGGGTGCGAGATCCCCTGTCTGCCGGTCGAGGACCTGCGCGGACGGGCCGGTGAACTGGCCGCCCGACTGTTCGGCGAGCCGGCGGCCGAGCTCTGGACCGTCGGCATCACCGGGACCGACGGCAAGACCTCCTGCGCCTGGTTCACGGCCCGGGCCCTGGAGGCTGCGGGCCGGCGTTGCGGCCTGATCGGCACCCTGGGCGCAGGTTTTCCCGGCGCGCTGCACGAGACCGGACACACCACGCCCGATCCGGTGCGGCTGCAGCGGCTGCTCGCCGGCCTGCGCGATGCCGGTGCGGAGGCCGTGGTCATGGAGGTCTCCTCGCATGCGCTGGATCAGCGGCGGGCCGATGCCGCCCGCTTCGACGTCGCCGTGTTCACCAATCTCGGCCGCGACCATCTGGACTATCACGGCAGCCCCGACGCCTACGCGGCCGCCAAGGCGCGCCTGTTCGGATTCG
>JALVEM010000558.1 GCA_027030825.1 Thiohalobacter sp. | reverse complement strand
GTGGATCGATGCCCTCGCTTGCGCGTGCGTTCCTGGCCCTGCTCAGGCGGGATCTGCTGCTGACCTACCGGCACCGGGCCGAGGCGGTCAATCCGCTGTTCTTCTTCGTGCTGGTCGTGACCCTGTTTCCGCTCGGGGTCGGTGCCGACACGAAACTGCTCTCGGCGATGGGGCCGGGCGTGATCTGGGTGGCGGCGCTGCTGGCGGCCATGCTGTCCCTGGACGGCATCTTCCGTTCGGATTTCGAGGACGGGACCCTGGAACAGCTGGCATTGAGCGCCCACCCGCTGTCGGTGCTGGTGCTGGCCAAGGTCGTCGCCCACTGGCTGGTCACGGGACTGCCGCTGCTGCTGATGGCGCCGCTGCTCGGGATCCTGCTCTCGCTCGGCGGCGAGCAGACCCGGGTTTTGATGGCGACCCTGGCTCTCGGCACGCCGGTGCTCAGCCTGGTGGGGGCGATCGGCGTGGCTCTGACGGTCGGGCTGCGCCGAGGGGGCGTGCTGCTGTCGCTGCTGGTGCTGCCGCTCTATGTGCCGGTGCTGATCTTCGCCAGCAACGCCGTGCAGGCGGCGGGCAGCGGACTGCCGATCGATGGCCAGCTGTTCATGCTGGGGGCGCTGCTGGTCCTGGCGCTGGTGCTGACGCCCTGGCCCACGGCGGCGGCCCTGCGCATCAGCCTGGGATAGACGAGGAATCGCGCAAGAGATGATGAATTTTCTGCATCGCCTGGCCTCCCCGCCCCATTTCTACCGCATCAGCGGCCGGCTGCTGCCGTGGCTGGGGGCCCTGTTCGCCTTGCTGCTCGTCGCCGGGCTGGTCGGCGGCCTCTACCTGGCGCCGCCCGACTATCAGCAGGGCGACAGTTTCCGCATCATGTACGTCCACGTGCCGGCCGCCTGGATGTCCCTGTTCATCTACATGGTCATGGCCGGCGCCGGGTTGATCGTGCTGGTCTGGCGCATCAAGCTGGCCGAGCTGGTGGCCATCCACAGCGCGCCGATCGGCGCCAGCTTCACCTTCCTCGCGCTGGTCACCGGCAGCATCTGGGGCAAGCCCATGTGGGGCACCTGGTGGGTGTGGGATGCGCGGCTCACCTCGGAACTGATCCTGCTGTTTCTCTATCTGGGTGTGATCGGCCTGTACAACGCCATCGAGGACAAGCGGGCCGCCGCGCGCGCCGTCTCGATCCTCGCGCTGGTGGGCGTGGTCAACATCCCCATCATCCATTACTCCGTCGAGTGGTGGAACACGCTGCACCAGGGGCCGACGGTGACCCGGTTCGACAAGCCGGCCATCGCCACCAGCATGCTGATCCCGCTGCTGCTGATGGCGCTGGCCTTCAAGGTCTACTATCTGCTCGCGTTGCTGATGCGCCTGCGCCTCGCCCTGCTGGAGCGGGAGGCCAACAGCCGCTGGGTGGCGGAGCTGCTCGCGGGAGAGACGCGATGAGTTTCGAAGAGTTTCTGCACATGGGCGGATATGCCCCCTACGTCTGGAGCGCCTACGCGCTGGCCGCGGTGGTGCTCTTTCTCAACCTCTGGCTGCCTGCACGTCGGCTCAGGGTCGTCCGGATGCGCATACGGCGGCGTCTTGCACGCAAGGAGAAGCTTTCATGACCCCGGCACGAAGGAAACGCCTGCTGCTCATCGGCCTGATGGTCGTCGGGATCGCCCTGGCGGTGGGGTTGGCCCTGCGCGCCTTCAACAGCAACCTGATGTTCTTCTATTCGCCCAGTCAGGTGGTGGCGGGCGAGCCTCCGGAAGGCGCCCTGTTCCGGGTCGGCGGCATGGTGGTCGAGGGCAGTGTCGAACGGCCGGGCGACGGCATGACGGTCCGGTTCGGCCTCACCGACAACCAGCACACGATCACGGTGGAATACACGGGGATCCTGCCCGATCTGTTCCGTGAAGGGCAGGGCATCGTGGCGAAGGGGCGGCTGCGGCCGGACGGTGTCTTCGTGGCCGACGAGGTGCTGGCCAAGCACGACGAGAACTACATGCCGCCCGAGGTGGCCGGCATCATGAAGAAGCCGCAGGGCACGGAGACCGGACGATGATTCCCGAACTCGGGCATTTCGCGCTCATCCTGGCGCTCGTCGTCGCCCTGGTCCAGGCCACGGTGCCGCTCGTCGGCGCGCAGCTGGGCCGGGTCTCGTGGATG
This sequence comes from Thiohalobacter sp., assembly GCA_027030825.1. Taxonomy (GTDB): domain Bacteria; phylum Pseudomonadota; class Gammaproteobacteria; order Thiohalobacterales; family Thiohalobacteraceae; genus J048. Next base: position 4,366 of record JALVEM010000558.1, on the reverse strand, counting down.
CACATGGCCCGGCCGGCGGTCTGGGCACAACTGATCTGCATGGGCGTGGCCTACGGCGCCCTGACCTGGGCCTTCGTGACCCATGACTTCTCCGTGCGCTATGTGGCCGCCAATTCCAACACGGCCCTGCCGCTCATGTACCGGATCTCGGCCGTCTGGGGTTCGCACGAGGGTTCCCTGCTGCTGTGGGCCACCATCCTTTCATTGTGGAGCGGTGCCGTCACCCTGTTCGGGCGCGGCATTCCGCTGGTGATGCTCTCCCGGGTGCTGGCCGTGATGGGCATGATCAGCATCGGTTTTCTGCTGTTCATGCTGCTGACCTCCAATCCTTTCGAGCGCCTGCTGCCGGCACCGATCGAGGGACGGGACCTGAACCCCCTGCTGCAGGATCCGGGCATGGCCCTGCATCCGCCGCTGCTCTACATGGGCTACGTGGGCTTCTCGGTGGCCTTCGCCTTCGCCATCGCCGCGCTGATCGACGGGCGTCTGGATGCGGCCTGGGCGCGCTGGTCGCGGCCCTGGACCACGATCGCCTGGATGTTCCTGACGCTGGGCATCACGCTGGGCAGCTGGTGGGCCTACAACGAGCTCGGCTGGGGCGGCTGGTGGTTCTGGGATCCGGTCGAGAACGCTTCCTTCATGCCCTGGCTGGTGGGCACGGCCCTGGTGCATTCATTGGCGGTGACCGAGAAGCGCGGCGCCTTCAAGGCCTGGACGGTGCTCCTGGCCGTCTTCAGCTTCTCGCTCAGCCTGCTGGGCACCTTCCTCGTTCGCTCCGGGGTGCTGACCTCGGTCCACGCCTTTGCCACCGATCCGGCCCGTGGCCTGTTCATTCTGGTGTTCCTCGCGGTCGTGGTCGGTGGTTCGCTGATGCTCTATGCCTGGCGCGCGCCCGCAGTGCGCAGTCATGTGCATTTCGCGCCGATATCTCGCGAGAGCGCCCTGCTGCTCAACAACGTGCTGCTGGTGGTGACCGCCGCCAGCATCCTGCTGGGCACTCTCTATCCCCTGATCGTGGATGCGCTGGGCATCGGAAAGATCTCGGTGGGTCCTCCCTATTTCAACGCAGTGTTCGTGCCGCTCACCATCCCGCTGGCGCTGGTGGTGGGGGTGGGCGCCATGCTGCGCTGGAAACAGGACAGCCTGGCGCGCATCTGGAAGCATGTGCGCTGGCCGGCAGTGATCAGTGTCGCGCTCGGCACTCTGCTGCCGCTGCTCTTCGACCGCTGGACCTGGCAGGCGGCCCTCGGCCTGACTCTTGCCCTGTGGGTGGGGCTGACCACCCTCGAGGGATTCCGGGACCGGCTCTCGGGGCGTGACCGGCCGCTGGCGGCCTTCGCCCGTATCCCGCGCGGCTTCCATGGCATGAGCCTCGCGCATGCCGGCATCGCCGTCTTCATCGTCGGTATCGCCCTGACGACGACCTATTCCGTGGAGAAGGATGTCCGGCTGGCGCCGGGAGAGTCCTGGGTCCTGGGAGCTTACGAATTCCGCATGGTGGGGGTGAAGCCGGTGCAGGGCCCCAACTACGATGCCCAGCGTGGCGAGATACGGGTGTTTCGCGACGGTGAGCAGGTCGCCGTGCTGTATCCCGAGAAACGCATCTACCGGGTGCAGCGCAATCCGATGACGGAGGCCGCCATCGACCCGGGCCTGGGCAGGGATCTGTTCGTGGCGCTGGGCGAGCCGCTCGGTGAAGATGGCGCCTGGAGCGTGCGGCTCTATTACAAGCCCTTCATCCGCTGGATCTGGACGGGCGGCCTGATGATGGCGCTGGGCGGGCTGCTCGCGGCCACCGACCGGCGCTATCGCCAGCTGGCCCGGCGCGATGCCAGGGTGCCTGCGGGCATGGCGGAGGCTGCGGCATGAGACGTTTCCTTCTGTTCAGCATTCCGCTGCTGTTCTTCGGGCTGCTGGTGCTGCTGTTCCTGCGCGGTCTGGAACTGGACCCTCGCAAGGTGCCTTCCCCGTTGATCGACAAGCCTGCGCCCGGTTTCACGCTGCCGCGGCTGCTGGCCGAGGGCGAGCAGTTCTCGACCGAGGACATGAAGGGCAGGGTGTGGCTGCTCAATGTCTGGGCTTCCTGGTGCGTGGCCTGCCGTGAGGAACATCCGCTGCTGGTCGCCTTCTCGCGCGAGAAGCAGGTGCCCATCGTGGGGCTGGACTACAAGGACGAACCGGAGGATGCGCGCCGCTGGCTGGAGATGCTGGGCAATCCCTACGACATCGTCGTCGTCGACCGTGACGGTCGGGTCGGCATCGACTGGGGTGTCTACGGGGTGCCTGAGACCTTCGTGATCGACAAGCGCGGCGTCATTCGCCACAAGGTCATCGGCCCGATCCGACCGGAGCTGCTGGAGCAGCGGCTGCGCCCGCTGATCCGCCGTCTCCAGGAGGAACCGTCCCCATGACGAGAATCGCCGGTCTGCTCTTGTCCTTCCTGTTCCTGCTCGTTGCCGGTCCGGCAGAGGCGGACATCGAAATCCACCGCTTCGACGACCCGCAGCAGGAGGCCACGTACAAGCAGCTGATATACGAGCTGCGCTGCCTGGTCTGCCAGAATCAGAACCTGGCCGACTCGCATGCGGATCTCGCGAAGGATCTGCGCGAGGAAATCTACGAGATGGTGCGGGCCGGCAAGTCACGCCAGGAGATCATCGAGTTCATGGTGCAGCGCTATGGCGACTTCGTGCTCTATCGGCCGCCGGTCAAGACCGAGACCCTGCCGCTGTGGGCAGGGCCCTTCGTACTGCTCCTGATCGCGCTCGTCGTGTTCGTGATCATCGTGCGCCGCCGCAGCGGCAGGGGAGAGGCTACCCGGGTCATCGATGCTGCGGCCCGGGAGAAGGCGAGGCGGCTGCTCGGTGAATCGGATCGGGAGACATCATGATCACTTTCTGGATTCTGGCCGGCGGACTGGTGCTGCTGGTGATGGCGATCCTGGCCGTGCCGCTGCTGCGCGGGGAGGCTGCAGCGAGCGACGCGGCCAGGCAGCGGGAGCAGAACATCGCCATCGCGCGCGAGCGCCTGGCCGAATTGCGCAAGGCGCACGAGGCCGGAGAGCTCGACGATGCCGCCTTCGAGGAGGCGCGTGCCGAACTCGAGATCGAACTGCTCGAGGACGCCGGCGAGGAAGAGGACGCCACTCGCAGGGAGGTCGCGCGGGGTGGGCGCTGGATACTGGCCATCGTGGCGCTGGTGTTACCCGCACTGAGCATCGGGCTCTATTATCGACTGGGCTCGCCGGAGGCCGTCACGGGCGAGATGCAGCCGCCCCCTGCCGCGACGAACTCGCAACATTCGCTCGAGGAGATGGTGGCGCGCCTGGCGGACCGCATGCGCGCACAGCCGGATGATCCGAGAGGCTGGTTGCTGCTGGGGCGCTCCTACATGACGCTGGAGCGCTATCCGCAGGCGGTCGAGGCCTTCCGCAGGGCGCGGGCGCTCGTGGGCGACGAGCCGGCCGTGCTGGTGCCGCTTGCCGATGCCCTGGCGATGACCAACGGAGGGCAACTCGCCGGCGAACCCGTGAAGCTCCTGGAGACGGCCCGCGAGAAGGACCCCGAGGATCCGACCACCCTGTGGCTGCTGGGCATGGCCTGGCTGCAGCAGGGGCAGCCTGAGAAGGCGCTCGAATACTGGTATGCCCTGCGTCCCCGCCTGACGGACGATCCGGAGAATGCCGCTCAGCTCGACAGGCTCATCGAACGGGCCGAGTCGCAGCTCGAGGCGGCAGGCAAGCCACTGCCGAAACCCCCGACGATGCAGTCGGCGAGCAAGGCCCCGGATGCCGGCAACGGCGGCAGGGACTCGACCGGTGCCGCCATTCGCGTGCATGTCGAACTGGATCCGTCGCTCACCGCCGAAGTCTCGCCGGACGACACCCTGTTCGTCTATGCCAGGGCCCTGAAAGGGCCGCCCATGCCGCTGGCCGTGGCGCGCATGAAGGCCGGCAAACTACCCGTCGACGTGACCCTGGACGACAGCATGGCCATGATGCCGGCGATGCGCCTGTCTCGGTTCGATGCCGTGCGGATCGAAGCCAGGATCTCGAAAAGCGGAAACGCGATCAGCCAGCCGGGCGATCTGGTCGGCCGGGTCGAGCCTGTCGGGCCGGGTGCCCGGGTGACCGTGCGCATCGATCATCGCGTGGAATAGACAACGACAGCCTGTCAAGTTTTCCGGGGTCCGGCCGATAGGATCGGCAACCGAACGATCATCCGGAGCCCTGTCATGATCCACGCCATGCGCCTGTTTCTCCTGATAGCGTTTCTCGTCCCGCTCGCCGGCCAGGCCGGCTGGGATCCGCGCCGCAGCGAACCCGAAGCCGTGCCGAAGACGCACGACGAAAAGGTGCGTGTCACCA
>JALVEM010000557.1 GCA_027030825.1 Thiohalobacter sp. | reverse complement strand
AGGAATATGATAAACCACAGCGACAAAGATCAGCGTGGTTTCTGGATTCCGGCTCGCGCGTCCCGGCAAGCCGGGCCGCTTGGCCGGAATGACGAGAGAAAGCAATAACAGCCGTCGTCCCGGCCGAAGCGGAGCGCAGAGCCGGGACCTCGCAAAGGTAACCGATGCGGCGTAAAAGGGCTGCTTCTTCGTTGTCGAGGTCCCGGATACCGCGCTATGCGCGGTTCCGGGACGACAGGAGTCGTGACCGCCCGCCCGAAGCGACGGAAGCACTCCTCACGCCTCACTTGGTCTTCTTGTTTTCCGTGGCCATTCCCCGATCATCCTAACCCGCATATTGTCATTCTCGAGGTCCCGGATCTTCGCATCGCTGCGCGATGCTTCGTCCGGGACGACGCGAGCAATAAAAGACCTCTCTGCGCCCTCTCCGCCTCTGCGTCCTCTGCGTCATGTGACGGGGTTCCCCGAATATGAACCCTTTTGAGGATTTCGTGGCCGAAGACCCCTTTCCGTGGATTCGGTGGATTCCATGGCCATGACCCCAGCCCCGACGATCAAACCGAACCGTATCGCTCGCGGGCGCCCAGCCAGCGGCGCACCAGGGCCGCGGCGGCCTCGGGCGCGGTGCGCAGCAGCCGGTCGGCCTCGCGCTGCACCTGCGGAACGAGGGCCTGGTCCTGCATCAGGTCGGCGACCCGGAACTGCAGGAGCCCGGTCTGGCGCGTGCCCAGCACCTCGCCGGGACCGCGCAGTTCGAGGTCGCGCCGGGCGATCTCGAACCCGTCGGTGGTCTCGCGCACCACGGCCAGCCGTTCGCGCGCCTGCGCGGACAGCGGCGCCCGATAGAGCAGCACGCAGTGGCTCTCGCGCCGGCCACGACCCACCCGGCCGCGCAACTGATGGAGCTGGGCCAGACCCAGACGCTCGGCGTTCTCGATGATCATCAGCGAGGCATTGGGCACGTCCACGCCCACCTCGATGACGGTGGTCGCCACCAGCAGATCCATCTCCCCGGCCTTGAAGGCCTGCATGACGGCCTCGCGCTCGGCCGGCTTCATGCGGCCGTGGACGAGCCCCACCCGCAGCTCCGGCAGACGCTCGGCGAGCACCCGGGCGGTGTCTTCCGCCGCCTGGCACTGCAGCGCCTCCGATTCCTCGATGAGGGTACAGACCCAGTAGGCCTGCGCCCCCTCGCGGCAGACCGCCCGCACCCGGTCGATGACCTCCTCGCGCCGGCGATCGTCCACCACGGCCGTCTTCACCGGCGTGCGCCCCGGCGGCAGCTCGTCGATCACCGAGGTGTCGAGATCGGCATACACCGCCATGGCCAGGGTGCGGGGGATGGGCGTGGCGGTCAGGGTCAGCTGGTGGGGATGCATGTCGCCCGCAGCCCCCTTGTCGCGCAGCGCAAGGCGCTGGTGGACTCCGAAACGGTGCTGCTCATCCACGATCACCAGTCCCAGCCGGGCATAGTCGACCTCGTCCTGGAACAGGGCGTGGGTGCCCACCACGATCGCCGCCCGGCCGCTACC
>JALVEM010000556.1 GCA_027030825.1 Thiohalobacter sp. | reverse complement strand
GCACTACATCACCCACGGCTGGAAGCACGTGCTGCCGCATGCCGAGCGCTTCCGCAATCTCGACCGCATCGCGGAACTGGCCCGGGAATACGACATCGTGGGGCTGCAGGAAGTCGACGCCGGCAGCCTGCGCAGCGGGTTCGTGAATCTGACCGAATACATCGCCCAGCGCTCGCAGCATCCGTTCTGGTACGACCAGACCAACCGCCGGCTCGGGCGCATCGCCCGCCACGCCATCGGCATCCTCAGCCGCTTCCAGTGCCACGAGATCATCGAGCATCGCCTGCCCGGCCCCATCCCGGGGCGGGGCGCGCTCTCGGTGCGCTTCGGCCACGGCGAGGACGCGCTGGTGGTGGTGATCCTGCATCTGGCGCTCGGCAAGCGAGCGCGGCTGCAGCAGCTCGACTACATCAGCGAGTTCGTCAACCAGTACCGGCACGTGATCCTGATGGGCGACCTCAATTTCCCCTCCGACAGTCCCGAGATGGAATATCTCATCGACCGCACCCTCATGTGCGAGCCGGTGCATGGTCTCAACACCTTTCCGAGCTGGCGGCCGCAGCGCAACATCGACCACATCCTGGTCTCGCCCACCATCGAGGTGAAGCGCATGCGGGTGCTCGACTGCCCCGTCTCCGACCACCTCCCGATCTGCATGGAGATCATCCTACCGCAGGGCGTGCGCCTCGTCGCCTGAGGGTCAAGAAGTCCCGGGCAGCGCCGCTAACCTTTCAGATCGGCAGGCTGCTGAAAAGGGAATCCTGCATGACGGCGCACGCCTCGGCCAGCGAGATCTGGAAACGCAAGTACTACGATGCCATCGAGGAGCTCGACCGGCGGGAGAAGACCTGGGCGCGCACCGAAGATGTGCTGAGACGGGCCATCTCCCGCCTGAGTCTGGCCGCCGACGGGCTCGACGAGGCGCTCGACGAGGCCCTGGCCCGGCTCAGAAACGCCATCCGTGATCAGGCCGATGCCCGCATCCTGGAACAGCATCTGGAACGCATCTCCCACCTGCTCGTGAAGCTCGACCAGCGACGGGCCCGCGAAGCGGCGCTGCCCGGCCCCGCGGAACTCTTCATCGCCCTGCTCGACGCCCTGCCGCACGATCCGGATCGTGAGCGGGCGCTGCGCCCGCTGCGCAAGCGGCTCGCCCGGGCAGGAAGCGAAGACGTCGAAGAGCTGGTGCGGGAGGTGGCAGAGGCTCTCTCCTGCCAGTGGGCGGCCCCGGCCGGGCAGCCGCCGGAAGGCGGCAGGCGGCGCGGCCTGTTTTCCCGCCGCCGGCGGGCGGAGAGCGAGGCGGTTGCCGCTGCGGTTTCGGACAGCCTGGATACCGGGCCGTTATGCCAGCTGATCGAGCGCTTGCGCGACCGGGGTCTGGCGCCCGGGCGGGCGGACGACTGGCGGGAACGGCTCGCGCGGGATCCCGATACGGTGGTGCGCGAACTCGCGGCGCATTGGCCGCTGCCCACCGGGGAGGCACAGGAGGATCAGACGGCGCACGCCAGGCTGGCCGATCTGGTGGGCGCCTTG
>JALVEM010000555.1 GCA_027030825.1 Thiohalobacter sp. | reverse complement strand
CATCGCGGCCTTCATCGGTCTGCCGTACCTGGTCTTCACCGAACAGCTCTGGTGGATGCCCTGGTTCGTCGGGTTTGCGCTCGTCGGCGCGGGCCTGAGCGGCATCTGCCCCATGGTATTGGCATTGAGGAAACTGGGATTCGCGTGAGACGGTCGGCGAGACGGGCGTTCCGGAGGATGGCATGGCTCGGCTAGAGCAGCACGGCGGGAGCGCAGGACAGGGGCAGATGACGCTCTCCACCAAGGTCACTGTCATCGTGTTCTGGGGGCTGATCGTCGTCGGAGTGCTGGTGACCCTCTTCCTGGTCAACGAAAAGCGCGAGTCGAGTCTGTACGAACGCCATCGGGAGGCCGATGCCCACGCATTCGAATTCCAGCGCCTGCTGATCGACAACGACGGTGATTTCGCCAGGGCGGCTGCGGCCTTCCGTGAGCGTCATCGGCTGGATGCCCGCCAGCGCATCGTCCGTGTACACGGGCAGAAGGGCGAACTGCTGGAGATCGGCCGGATCGATGATGCCGGCAAGGGCGATGTCGTCACGCGGCGGATTCCGGTTCCGGGCGCCGACGATTCGGAGGAATATCGGCTGGAGATCGTCTTTCCGCCGCTCGATGCCGAGATCCATGCGGAGCGCACCCGGCTGCTGCTGACGCTGGGCATGCTCCTGCTCGTGATGGGGTTTCTTCTCAAATATGTCCTGGAACACGTGCTCACGCGCCCCATCATGAAGATGGCCGAGATCGCCAATCGCATCTCCGAAGGCGACTCCGAGTTGCGGTTCGACGATACGCGGGACGACGAATTCGGTCGCCTCGCCAACTTCATGAACGTCGCCGTGGCGCGGCTGAAGTCGGCGCAGGAGGAAGCCCAGAACGCGCTCGAACTGGCACAGGTGACGCTGGAGTCGATCGCCGACGGAGTCATCACCACCGATGCCAGGGGGCGCATACGGTTCGTCAATCCGGTGGCGGAACGGTTTCTCGGCAAGCCTGCGGAAGCGCTCCGTGGCAGGCGTCTGTGCGAGTGCCTGCATCTGATCGACGAATACAACCGCGAGGAAGTCACCCTGCCGCTGGAGGAATGCCTGCGCCATCGCCGCGTCATCGACGGAGATTCCCACTACAGCCTGATGCCGGGCGACGGTCGCCGTATCTCCGTGGTCTATTCCATTGCGCCCATCCACGGCAATGGCGAGGCGGTTCACGGCGCCGTCATGATCATGCACGACATCAGCGAGGAAAAGGCGCTGCAGGAGGAGCTCAGTTTCCAGGCCAGCCACGATCCGCTCACCGGGTTCTACAACCGTCGCGAGTTCGACCGGGAACTCCAGCGCTGTCTGGAGCAGGCGCAGCGTGACGGGGTCAGGCATACCCTGTGCTATATCGATCTCGACCAGTTCAAGGTCATCAACGACACCTGTGGCCATGCGGCGGGAGACGATTTCCTTCGCGGGCTGGCCGCGCATCTCGTGCAGAAGGTGCGCAGGGCGGATTTCCTGGCCAGACTGGGGGGTGACGAATTCGCCATCATCCTGAACTTCTGCCCGCTGGAACAGGCCGAACGGGTGGCGGAGGGTCTGCTGGAGGCCATTCAGTCCTATCGCTTTCACTGGAACGGCAAGGTCTTTCAGGCCAGTGCCAGCATCGGCCTGGCCCCGATCGAGGGTGAAGGCACATCACAGGAAGTCCTGGCCGCTGCGGACATGGCCTGTTACGCCGCCAAGGAAGCCGGGCGCAATCGTGTCATGCTCTATCGCAGCGACGACGAACAGCTGCTCAGGCGCAGAAGCGAGATGGCCATGCTCACGCGCATCCGCGAGGCCCTGGCCAACGGGCGTTTCGAGCTGTTTCTGCAGCCCATCGTGCCGGCGGATGCGCCCGGTAGGCGCGAGCACTACGAAGTGCTGGTCCGCATGCGGGACGAGGAGGGCGACCTGGTGTCTCCCGGCTGTTTCATCCCCGCAGCCGAGCGTTATCAGCTGATGAGCGAGATCGACCGATGGGTCATCGAGGCGGCGCTGTCGCTGCTGGCCCGGGTCGGGAAGGCGCGTCCGGGAACGGGTTTCTCGATCAATCTTTCGGGTCAGTCCATGGGCAGCGAGGATCTGGAGTGCTTCGTGCGCGAGTGCATCGACCGCCACGGTGTCGATCCCGCCCGGATCACTTTCGAGATCACGGAGACCGCCGCCATCAACAATCTGGCCAAGGCGAAGCGTTTCATCGGCGAGATCCGCCGTCTCGGGTGCCGTTTCGCGCTGGACGATTTCGGCACGGGCGTCAGTTCCTATGCCTATCTCAAGGGGTTGGCGGTGGATTTTCTCAAGATCGACGGTTCCTTCATTCGCAATATCGATACGGATCCGGTCGATCGCGTCATGGTGCGGTCGGTCAACGAAGTGGCCCATGCCCTGGGCATCCGCACCATTGCCGAATTCGTGGAAAACGAGTCTGCCCTGGTGGCGCTGCGCGCCCTCGGCGTGGATTTCGTGCAAGGCTACCTTGTGGACCCGCCCCGTCCGGCCAGCGAGCTCTTCCGGGCCCCGGGCAGGACCGCCAGCGTGATCCCGCTGACCGGGAGAGGGTGCTGATCCATGGCGCTGGCAGCACAAGACAGGAAACCGCGCCCCATCGATCTGCCGCACCCGCCCGGCGAGGCCTTCGCCGTGGTGCGTGCCTGCGCCGACAGCCGGATCACCGCCAGGAAACTCGCCGGTATCATCCAGCACGATCCGGTGCTGAGTGCCGAGATGCTGCGGATCGTCAACTCGCCCTTTTTCGGATTCGGCGGCCGGATCAAGTCGGTCCCCCATGCCATCACGCTGCTCGGTCAGCGTTCGCTGCGCAACATCGCCCTGTGCGTCGCCCTGCGCGACATGGTGCGCAAGGACGCGCTGGCCGGATTTCCCCTGGAGGCCTTCTGGCAGGCTTCGCTGTGGCGCGCAGTCTGCGCCCGGGTGATCGCCCGCGAGACCGGCTATCCGGAGGACGAGGCCTTCACCTTCGGGCTGCTGCAGGATTTCGGTTACCTGATGCTGTTCTGGCTGGACCGGAAGCGCATCCCGGAAGCGGTCCGCCTGCAGGGGCTGGATCCGGCCCGGCGCCTCGACGAGGAACGGGCGCTGTTCGGCCAGACGCACGACCAGCTCGCCCGCCACCTGGTCGAGGCCTGGGGATTGCCGAAGGAGCTGGCGATTCCCATCGGGCATCATCACGCCCCCCTGTTCGACGGCCTGGACGAGTCGCTGGCGCTGGCCTGCCGCATCGCTGCATGCGCGGACTGGATGGCCGCGGTCTTCACCGGCAGCGAGCGGCACGCTGCCCTGGCCAGGGCGCGCGCCTGCGCCGAGGAACGGCTCGGGCTGGTGGACGAGACGTTCGACGGACTGATGGAAGCGGCGGTCGATGCCTATCGCGAGGCGGGACAGGCCATGTCCATCCCGACCGGGGATGCCCACGTTTCCTGGGACGAGGTCCTGCGCGAGGCGAATCTGCTGCTGGCCGAGGACAACCTCAGTTTCCAGGAGCAGACCTGGCGCCTGGAGCAGGCACTCTCCGAACGGGATCGCATGGCCGAAGAGCTGAATCGGGAGCTGTCGCTGGCGCGCGAGGTGCAGTGCAGTCTGCTGCCGGACCGGGTGGGCGACCTCGAGATGGTGGCGGGATGCAACGTCTCCGCGCGTCAGGTCTCCGGCGATTTCTACGACTATTTTCTGACGCACGACGGCCAGATCCAGTTCGCCATCGCCGATGTCTCCGGCAAGGGCATGAACGCCGCGTTGCTGATGGCCAAGACCAGCAGCCTGTTTCACTGCCTGGGCAAGGCGGTCACCAACCCGGCCATGCTGGCCGGCATGCTCAACCGGGAGCTGGTCGAGAAGAGCATCCGCGGCATGTTCGTGACCATGATCCTCGGTGTGCTCGAACCCCGCAGCGGCACGGTGACACTGGTCAACGCAGGGCATCTGCCGGCGCTGCAGCTGGGCGGAAGCGGCGCCGAACGGCGCTTTCATGCGCATGGTCCGCCCCTGGGAATCGTGCCCGAGGTCAAGTACACGGCCGAGACCTTCACGTTGCGCGACGGGCCGCTGTACCTCTTCACCGACGGGGTGACGGAGGCCGAGGTGATGGGGCGCGAGCTGGGCATCGACGGACTGGTCTCCCTGCTGCGGATGGTGCAGTCCGACCCGCTGGAACGGCGCTTGCATGCCGTTCTGGAGCGGGTACGTCCCAGGGAAGGGAGCCCGCGTGACGATCTGACCCTGATGGTGATCGACTGGCATGCAGGCAGGGAGAGAACGGGTGACCACGTTGAAGATGCGCGCAGAGGCGGAAGCCCTGCGTCCCATGCGTGAACAGGTCCGGAGCCTGCTTCTGGATTCCGGCGCCTCCCACGACGACATGGAGCGTTTTCTGCTCGCGCTCAACGAGGCCTGCGCAAACATCATCCGTCACGGCCAGGACGGGGCGGGTGACATCGCCATCGAGATCCGGTGCAGCGAGCGCCGGATCGAGGCCTGTCTGCGCGACCGCGGACGCCCGATCAGCGAGGAGACCCTGCGCCCGCGCCCTCCCGATCCCGAGCGGCCGGGGGGGCTGGGCAATCTTTTCATGCATGCCCTGCTCGACGAGGTGCGGCTCGTCGATCCCGGCCGGGGCTATGTGAACGGACTGTGCCTGCGATTGAACAGGACGAGGGAGGAGGCATGAGTTTCGAGATCCGGATTCATACCGGCGCCGACCACCTGCGGATGGCGCTGTCCGGCGAGATCGACCTCGCCGTTTCGCCCCGGGTGCGGGAGGCGCTGCTGGCCTGTCTCGGCAACGGCCAGGCGGTCGAGGTCGACCTGTCGGAGGTGAGCTACATCGACAGCTCCGGCGTGGCGACCCTGGTCGAGGGGCTGCAGCTCGCCCGTCAGCAGGGCGTGGAGTTCACGCTGTCGGGTGTCGGCGGCACGGTCATGAAGGTGCTCAAGCTCGCCCGGCTCGACGAGGTGTTCACCATCCGCCAGTCGCCCAGGGCGGTCGGCCAGGGGGCTGCCTGAGCCATGCGGGCACTGACGATCGGCATCGGCCGTCGCGTGCATGCCGGTGTCAGCGAGTTCGGTTATGCCAGCCTGCTGCTCTTCGAAGGCCTCTACTGGCTGTTCACCGGCGCCTTTCGCGGGCAGCCCGTGCGCCTGTCGGCCATCGCGCGGGAGATGGTGACGATCGGCGTCAGCGCCATCCCCATCGTCTGCGTGCTCGCCTTCGCGAACGGGGTGATGATGGCCCTGCAGGGCATCTATACCCTGCGCGACTTCGGCGCCGAGGCCCAGGTCATACCGGGGCTGGGCTATTCGATCACCCGCGAGTTCGGTGCCCTCATCGTGGGCATCGTCGTGGCGGGTCGTTCGGGTTCCGCCATCGCGGCGCGCATCGGCGCCATGCAGATGTCCCAGGAGATCGACGCCCTGCGGGTGATGGGCATCAATCCGGTACGTCATCTGGTCTCGCCCCTGCTGGTGGCGATGATGGTCATGGTGCCCGTGCTCACCGTGCTGGCCGATGTCACGGCCCTGGCGGGCGGTGGCCTGCTGTGCGTGACCCAGCTGCACATGAGTTTCTCCGCCTTCTGGAACGCCGTGCTCTCGGTCCTGGAGGTTGGCGACTTCATGCAGGGGCTGGTCAAGAGCCTGGTGTTTGCCATGCTCATCACGCTGGTGGGCGTCACCAACGGATTCATGGCCCGGGGCGGCGCCGACGGGCTCGGCAGGACCACCACCCGATCGGTGGTCCTGTGCATCGCGGCCATCATCGTCGCCGACATGATCTTCACCTTCTTTCTGAGTCGTTAGGGCGCTGGAGGCCGGACAGGGAGGCCGGCGATGCCGGAGAGGAATTCGAACACGGACCGGGTGGTGGAAGTCGAGGGCCTCGAGGCGGCCTACGGCGATCGCCGCATATTGCACGGCATCGATTTCCATGTCGCCAGGGGCGAGATCCGCGTCATCATGGGCGGCAGCGGATCCGGCAAGTCGACCCTGCTGCGGCATCTGCTGGGTCTCGAGCGGCCCGTCGCCGGCACCGTGCGGCTGTTCGGCAAGGACATCAATCGCATCGGCTCACGCGAGCTGCAGGCCCTGCGCCGGCGCATCGGCGTCTCCTTCCAGGGCGGGGCGCTCTTCAATTCCATGACGGTGCTGGAGAACGTGATGTTTCCGTTGCGCGAACACGCGCGGCTCGACGAACGGACCATGCGCATCATGGCGCGCATGAAGATGGAAGTGGTGAATCTGGCCGGATTCGACGACCTCATGCCCGCGCAGCTCTCCGGCGGCATGATCAAGCGGGCGGCACTGGCGCGGGCGCTGGTCATGGATCCGCAACTGCTGTTCTTCGACGAGCCCTCGGCCGGTCTCGATCCGGTGGTCTCCGCGGAACTCGACGATCTGATTCTGCGGCTTCGCGACACCCTGGGCATCACCATCGTCGTCGTCACGCACGAGCTCGACAGCGCCTTCAAGATCGCCGACACCATCACGGTGCTCGACCGTGGACGTAT
>JALVEM010000554.1 GCA_027030825.1 Thiohalobacter sp. | reverse complement strand
CGCCGACGAGGAAGGCGTGCACGCCGGCATCGCGCATGCGTCTGACATCGGCAGGCTCGAGGATGCCGCTCTCGGTGACCACCAGCCGATCGCCGGGGATCTCCGGCAGCAGATCGAGCGTGGTCTGCAGGGAAACCTCGAAGGTACGCAGGTTGCGGTTGTTGATGCCGATCAGGCGCACCGGCAGGCGCAGGGCGCGTTCGAGTTCCTCCCGGTCGTGCACCTCGAGCAGCACGTCCATGCCCAGTTCGTGGGCGGCCGCGGCCAGTTCTTCCATCTGCGCATCGGACAGGGCGGCGGCGATCAGCAGGATGCAGTCGGCGCCGATCGCCCGCGCCTCCTGGACCTGATACGGATCGAGGGTGAAATCCTTGCGCAGCACGGGCAGGCCGGAGGCCTCGCGGGCCTGCGCCAGATAGTCGTCCGCCCCCTGGAAGAAGTCGATGTCGGTCAGCACCGACAGGCAGGCCGCGCCATGGCGGGCATAGCTTCTCGCGATCGCCTCCGGATCGAAGTCCTCGCGCAGCACGCCCCTGGATGGCGAGGCCTTCTTGATCTCGGCGATGACGCCCGGCTGCCCGTCCGCGATCCGTGCCTCCAGCGCCTGCCGGAAGCCGCGCACGGGCGTTGCGCTCGCGATCCGCGCTTCGAGTTCGGAGACTGGCACGCGGGCGAACCGTTCCGCCACTTCCTCGCGCTTGCGCGCGAGAATGCGCACCAGGATGTCGGGCACCGACCGGTTCATTCGGCATTCTCCGCCGCCAGGCGCTGACTGAGCGCCACCAGGTCGTCCAGCTTCCGCGCAGCCGCCCCGCTGTCGATGACACGGCCCGCCTGCTCGACGCCGCCCTCGAGGTCGGGCGCGAGCCCGGCGGCATAGAGCGCCGCGCCGGCATTGAGGAGCACGATGTTGCGCGCCGGGCCCGCCTCGCCGGCCAGCACCTGGCGGATCAGCGCCAGGCTCTCCTCCGGACCGTCCACACGCAGATCCTCGAGACTGCCGCGCTCCAGGCCGAACTGCTCGGGCTCGATGGTGTAGGTCTCGACCACACCATTGCGCAGCTCGGCAACGTGTGTCTCGGCCGCGATGCTGATCTCGTCCAGCCCGTCGGCGGAATGCACCACCAGTACATGCCGGCTGCCCAGCTCGCCCAGCACCTCGGCCAGCGGCCGCACCCACTCGTCCGCGAACACGCCGAGCAACTGGTTGGGCGCCCCGGCCGGATTGGTCAGCGGGCCGAGCAGGTTGAACAGGGTGCGCACGCCCATCTCCCGGCGCGGCCCGATGGCGTGCTTCATGGCGCTGTGGTGGCGGGGGGCGAACATGAAGCCCACGCCGACTTCCTCCACGCAGCGCGCCACCTGCGCCGGCGTCAGATCCAGGGCCACCCCGGCGGCCTCCAGCACGTCGGCGCTGCCGGAGCGGCTGGAGACGGACCGGTTGCCGTGCTTGGCGACCCGGCCGCCGGCCGCGGCCACCACGAAGCAGCTGGCGGTGGAGATGTTGAAGGTGCCGGCGGCATCGCCCCCGGTGCCG
>JALVEM010000553.1 GCA_027030825.1 Thiohalobacter sp. | reverse complement strand
AGAACCCGAATGCCCGGTCACGGGCGATGCCGACGCGGAGCCGGGGCAAGGGGAGGCCGGGCATGTGGGGCAGGGCGGATTCGTGAAGCGGGTCGGCCTGGCGCGCGATTCGAAAGAGGCTGTCCACGTCCACCTGGTCAGTGACCCGGCGCCGGATCTCCTCTATCAGATGGTCGGCGGATCCGGCCTCGTTGCTGGGAATCAGACCCAGATGACGTTCATCGAGGTGAAGGGCCGAGGTTCGGCGCACCAGGCCAAGTACGGGGATATCGGTATAGTGTTCGACAGCCGCCCGCAGTTTCTCCCCGTGACGCTGTCCGGCGACCCGGTTCAGGATCACGCCGGCGATCTTCACCTCGGGATCGAACTGTCGGTAACCGATGAGCAGGGGCGCGACACCCCGGGTGATGCCCTGGGTGTCGATCACCAGCACGACGGGTGCCGAGAGCAGTCTGGCGACCGCCGCGTTGCTGTCCGAACCATCCAGCGAGATGCCGTCATGGAGCCCCTTGTTGCCCTCGATCAGGCTGAGGTCGGCTCCCGCGGCTCTGGCCTGGAACAGGGCGGCGATCTCGTCGGAGGTCATGGTGTTGAAATCGAGATTGTAGCAGGGTCGTCCCGCTGCCCGACCGAGCCACATGGGATCGATATAGTCCGGACCCTTCTTGAAAGGCTGGACCGAGAGACCGCGATGCTTGAATTCGGCGCACAGTCCGATGCCGAGGGTGGTCTTGCCGGAGGATTTGTGTGCGGCGCTGAGGAAGAGGCGGGGTAACGGGGGCATCGGGAGGGCGGCCGGCCCGGGGACAGGCCCGGGCCGGCGATGACTCAGGATGAGGCGTGGGGATCCACGTACTTGTCCTCGAGACTTTCCGGCAGCAGCTTGAGGTTCTTCATGCCCACGGCGACCGCCAGCAGCGCGATGCTGATGCCTCCGATGCCCAGCAGCACCTCGTAGATGGAGGGGGCGTATTCCGCAACGACACCGTCGTGGAAGGTGCTCGAGATCTCCATGCCCGGGAAGAGAATCAGCGGGTAGGCCTGGCCGCCGATGATGGTGACGTACATCTGAGCCAGGCCTCCGAGAATGACGAATACCGATGCCCAGGCGATCGCGGCGGGCGACTTGCCGAGCGTCGGGTGATAGACGATGGCGATGGGCAGCAGGTAGCCGATCAGGACCTGGCCGATCCAGAACAGCGCGGTGTAGATGCCGCCGTCGAGCAGGATGAAACGTTCGACGCCATGATGCTCCGTCGCATAGAGGTTGGTCAGGTGATAGACGACGACGAAATAGAGCGATGCGGCGGCGAACACACCCAGGAGATTCTTGAGGCGGGTGAGGATGGCGCTGCCGATCGGTCGTTCGGCCATGCGCATCGCGGCCATGGTCACCAGCAGGAAGATCGCCAGGCCGTAGGCGAAGGAGAAGGTCACGAACATGGGTGCCATGATGGCGGCATCGAAGGCCTGGCGGGCGACGATGAAGCCGAAGATGGCGCCGGTACCCGTGGTGAGGATGATTCGCCACAGAAAGGCGAAGAAGCCGGCGATCTTGCTGTAACCCTGCATCGGCGGATCCATCATCCACCACAGGTAGACGCCGACGATCGCCATGAATCCGGTATAGAGGAAGATGTTCCAGGCGAAGATCGACTTGAAGTTGTAGTGGGTCATGGCGACGATCAGGCGATCGGGCCGGCCGAGATCGAGGACGAGCACGGCGAGACCGCCGATCAGCAGGGAAACGGCCAGAAAGGCGGATACCCGAGCGAGCGGCTTGTAGGCGGTCTTGGCGAACACGGAACTGATCGAGGCCACGTTCAGGGCCCCCGAAGCGGCCACGATGAGAAACACCGCGAAGACATGCGGGGTACCCCAGACGATCTGCTGGTTCATCCCGGTGATCCAGTGCCCGTGATGCTCCATGTTGTAAGCGGCGAACAGGCCGAGTGCCAGAAGCAGGCCCAGGAATCCCAGCACGCCCCAGAAGCCGGTATTGTTCCGGTCGATTTCGCGAAAATGCACTTTTGCCGTCATTGCTTCAGTATCCTGTTGCCAAGTGATACAGCTCGTTTCACCGGTATCAGAGTCCCAGGTAGCGCACGCCCAGGTCCAGGCCGAGGTCGGCACGGATCTGTGTGCCGCCGTACTTCTCGAGTGCCTTGGAGAGCTTGCTGTTGGGGTCGTTCATGTCGCCGAAGAGAATGGCATCGTGGCCCTCGGCGGCACAGGCCTCGGCGCACGCAGGGACGGCGTTTGGACCATCCTTGTCGACACGCTGTACGCAAAGCGTGCAGGATTCGACGGTGCCCTTGCCGCGCGGGGCGGTCGGCAGCTGGTCGTGCAGCTCTTCGTGGATGAAGGAGCGCGCCTTGTAGGGGCAGGCCATCATGCAGTAACGGCAACCGATGCAGATATGCTTGTCGACCAGCACGATGCCGTCGGCACGTTTCATCGAGGCGCCCGTCGGGCAGACGTCGACGCACGGCGGATGCTTGCAATGCTGACACATGACCGGCAGAGAGTGGGAATAGCCGGTCTGGCGGTCATGGACCTCGACCTTGCGGATCCACTGCGCCTTCTGGGCCTCGCTGGAGTGAATCTCGTTGCTGTCGGGACCACCCCAGCCGTTGTATTCCTGGCAGCCGCGGACACAGGCATCGCATCCGCTGGAACACTTGGTGGTGTCGATGAGCATGCCCCAGCGGTTCTCGCTGCTGGCAGGCTGGGAAGGAGGGCGTGCCTGCGCCACCTGCTGCAGGATGACGCCCGGGGCCAGGACCATGGTGGCCGCGCCTGCAGCGCCTTTCAGAAAGCGGCGGCGGGCCTCTTCGAATCGGTTGTTTTCCGTCATCTTCACTTTTCCTCCGCCAGCGATGACACCCGTCTCAACGCAGCAGCGGCGTTGTCCGTGAGCGAGCGGTCGGCCATGCCCGCATGCGGCGTGGTGCTGCCGGCCTGCCGAGAGGCGGGCAGAGGGGTATCGCGGTGGCATTCGAAGCAATCGATGCGGACAGCCGCGTAGGTATGGCAACTGCTGCAGAAGTGCTTGGGGTTGCCATAGTGCACGGCCTCCGGAGAGTCCGGATCCGGTACATGGCAGTTGATGCATTCCACCAGGCTGTATTTCTTCGTCCGGATGCCTTCGCGCAAGGTGGCATCGCGATGCCGCAGAAGGAACTTCATGTGGTTGTGCCGCATGACATCGGTCGGCTCCACGCAGCCCTGCGTTTCGCTGACGCGCGCCTTGGCGGGAGGAATATCCGGAAGCAGATCGGCAGCGCCGGCCCACGGACTGCCGAGAAGCAGTCCGAGGCCGGTCACGGCCAGAATGGAACGCAGCAAGGAAGCCATGTCATCTCCTGTTACGACAGCGTTCTGTGATCACTCACCCATTGCCATGTCGATGTAGCCGGTGGGGCAGACATCGGAGCAGATGTGGCAGCCGATGCAGCGTGCGTAGTCGGTCTGCACATAGCGGCCGGTCGTGTGCTCGTCCTTCTTGACACGATAGACCGCATCCTGCGGGCAGTAGATGACGCAGTTGTCGCACTCGAAGCACAGGCCGCAGCTCATGCAGCGATCGGCTTCGCTCCGGGCCTCTTCCTCGGTCAGGCCGACATAGCGCTCCTCGAAGTGACCCAGCACCTCGGTGTCGTCCGGACCGCGCTCCTTGCGCTTGATCCGGGGCGTGTAGTTGAAGTGCCCCAGGAACAGCTTGGTGTGCGGGATGATCTCCTGCTTGGCGCGGTCCTCGAAGTTGTGCACCGCCCAGTTGCCGCTGGAGGTGCCACGCAGGTCGCCCATCTTCTCGGGATCGAACTCGATGGGAGCGAGGCCGGCCTCCTTGAGCTTGTCGAGCAGGCTGAAGTGGTGCTTGTCGACCTTCGGACGCCGCGGAATGTTCTCGTGCTTGAGATAGTGCTCGATGCTTTCCGCCGCGATCCAGGCCTGGCCGATGGCGGTGGTCAGCAGATGCGGGCGCACGATGTCGCCGGCGACGAAGTGACCGGGCCGGTTCGGTACCTGGAAATACTGGTCGGCATCGATCAGGCCACGGCCGTTGTCCAGCTCCTCGAGACCGGTCAGGTCGCCGCCCTGGCCGATGGCGGAGACGATCAGGTCGGCCTCGACCTCGAATTCCGTGCCTTCGATCGGCACCGGGCGGCCTTCCTGGATCTTGCACTTGGCCATCTTCAGGGCCACGGCGCGGCCTTCCTCGTTCTTGACGACCTCGAGCGGCATGACTTCATAGAGGATCTTCACGCCTTCGCGCAGGGCGTCACGCACCTCGTGCTCGGTGGCGGTCATCTCTTCACGCGGGAACAGGGTGGTCAGCGTGACATCGGCACCCTCGCGAGCCGCGGTCATGGCGGCATCGTGCGCGGTGTGTCCGGCGATGACTTCCTCGGGGCGGTCCTTGGGGTTCAGCTTGCTGATCTTGCCGAGCCGGCGGGCCACGGAGACCACGTCGATGGAGGTGTCGCCGCCGCCGACGCAGACCACCTTGTCGCTGACGACCTTCAGATCACCCTTGTTGTACGCCTCGAGGAAGGCGACACCGGTGACGCAGTTGGGAGTGCCCTCCCAGCCGGGGATCGGCAGGCCGCGGCCGGTCTTGCAGCCGATGGCCCAGACGATGGCGTCGAACTCCTTCTCGAGATCCTCGATGGAGACGTCCACGCCGACGCGGGTGTTGGTGCGGACCTCGATGTCGCCCATGTCGAGGATGCGCTTGATCTCGTGATCGAGCACCTGGCGGGGCACACGATAGCCCGGGATTCCGTACTGCATCATGCCGCCGAGCTTGTCGTGGTCGTCGAAGATGACGCTGGCGATGCCGCGGCGACGCAGATGATAGGCTGCCGACAGGCCGGCCGGTCCGCCACCGACGATGGCCACCTTCTTGTCCATGGACAGCGGCGGTGCCTCGAACTTGTAATCGTTGGCGAATGCCGTGTCGCCGATGAACTGCTCGACGGAGTTGATGCCGACGAAGTCCTCGACCTCGTTGCGGTTGCAGCCGTCCTCACAGGGAGCGGGACAGACACGGCCCATCATGGCAGGGAACGGGTTGGCGTCCGTGGCGCGGTAGAAGGCGTACTTGTGCCACTCGACATCCTTGGGCGGCTGCTCGATGCCGCGGACGATCTGGAGCCAGCCACGGATGTCCTCGCCGGAGGGGCAGCTGCCCTGGCAGGGCGGAGTACGGTGCACGTAGACAGGACACTTGTGCGACGTGTCGGCAATGAAGATCTTGTCGTGCCAGCTCGGCCACTGGTTTTCGCCGTCCTTGAAACGGCGGAAGGTGAGTTTCATTTCCTCTTTGGACGTTGCCATGCCTGTTCTCCTGTCACTTAGGTGAACCCGGTATGCCGGAATTCAGTTTGCTCGTCGAACCGGATCGTTGGTTACAGCGTTTCAGCCCTCGTCTTCGGTGTCATCCTCTTCGTCGGACTTCTGGCCGGTGAGGATCAGCGCATTGCTCACCAGCTGATGGACGCTGACGATGCTGTCCAGCTCGAAGCCGTAGTAGGGAAACACCTTGGTGAACTGGCTCTTGCAGATGGCGCAGATGGCGGCCATGTGCGTGACACCATGCTCCTCGACGACGCGCTTGAGGGCCTCCATGCGGGGCAGGGCGCCCTTGACGCGCAGTTCCATCAGGTCGTCGGTCAGCAGACCGCCGCCGCCGCCGCAGCAATAGGTGCTGTCGAAGACGGTATCGGGGTCCATGTCGTAAAAGTTGTTGCAGGTCGCCTTGATGATCTCGCGAGGAATCACGAACTGCCCGCCGGGGGTGTCGCCCATGCGCGATGCGCGCGCGACATTGCAGGAGTCGTGATAGGTCAGGACCATGTGGTCGTTCTGGGACTTGTCGAACTTGAGCTTGCCTTCCTTGATCAGCCCGTAGGTGAACTCGCAGATGTGCTGCGGCACAGGGTAGTTGGGATCGAGGAAGTCGAAGGGACCGGCGAGCGTGTTCAGGAAACTGTAGGCGACGCGCCAGGCGTGACCGCACTCGCCGAAGATGATGCGCTTGACGCCCAGATCCTGGGCGGCCTTGCGGATGCGGAGCGAGATTTTGCGCATGTTCTCGTAGCTGCCGATGAACATGCCGAAGTTGGCCGCCTCGGAAGCGTAGGAACTCAGGGTCCAGCTGACGCCGGCCTCGTGGAAGACCTTGCCGTAGCCGATCAGGCCGTCGATGTGCGGTTCGGCGAAGAAATCCGCGGACGGGGTGACCAGGAGAATCTCGGCACCTTCCTCGTCGAGCGGGAAGCGCACCCTGACCCCGGTATCGTCATAGACGTCTTCCTCGAGGCCCTCGAGCGTGTCTTCCAGCGCCGGACCGGGAAGTCCCAGGTTGTTGCCGACCTTGAAGACCTTGCCGATGATCTCGTTGCAGTATTTCTGCCCGAGGCCGACCGCGTCCATGATCTCGCGGGCCGCCATGGAGATTTCCGCCGTGTCGATGCCGTAGGGGCAGAAGACGGAACAGCGGCGGCACTGGGAGCACTGGTGGAAGTAGCTGTACCACTCGTCCAGG
>JALVEM010000552.1 GCA_027030825.1 Thiohalobacter sp. | reverse complement strand
GAGGCTGAGTACAGGAGCCGATCCCTCTGCGTTCTCTGCGCCTTTGCGTCCTCTGCGTCCCGAATCGGGGACGCCGAAAGAGTCGAGCCGCACGGGCAGCAATACCCCATGAATGCCTTGACTCCGAGTGAGGCTGTTACCCCTCGCTCAGCAGCTTCTTCAGCAGCTTGTTCACTTCGGCGGGGTTGGCCTTGCCCTTCGAGGCCTTCATGACCTGGCCGACGAAGAAACCGAGCAGCTTTTCCTTGCCGGCGCGGTACTGCTCCACCTGCTTCGGATTGGCGGCGATGACCTCGCGGATCATGGCCTCGATGGCCGCGGTGTCGGTAATCTGCCTGAGCCCGCGGGTCTCGATGATCTCGTCAGCGCTGCCCTCTCCCGCCCACATGGCCTCGAACACCTCCTTGGCGATCTTGCCGGAGATGGTGTTGTCGCGGATGCGGTTGAGCAGCTGGCCGAGCGCTTCGGCGGTGACGGGCGCATCCCCCACCTCGATGTTCTCCTTGTTGAGCATGGCGGAGAAATCGCCCATCACCCAGTTGGCGGCCAGCTTGGGTTCGCCGCAGACCCGCGCCACCGCTTCGTAGAAATCGGCCATCTCGCGGGTGGCGGTCAGCACGCCGGCGTCGTAGGCCGGCAGGCCGTACTCCTCGATGAAGCGCTGCCTCTTGTCGTCCGGCAGCTCCGGCAGGGTGCTGCGCACCTCCTCGATGAAGGCCTCGTCGAGTTCCACGGGCAGCAAGTCAGGATCGGGGAAATAGCGGTAGTCGTTGGCCTCTTCCTTGGTGCGCATGGAGCGCGTCTCGTCCCGGGCCGCGTCGTAGAGGCGGGTCTCCTGCACCACGGCGCCGCCGGACTCCAGCACCTCGATCTGGCGCTCGATCTCGTAGTTGATGGCGCGTTCCACGAACCGGAAGGAATTGATGTTCTTGATCTCGGTGCGGGTGCCGAACCGGTGCTCGCCGCGACGGCGCACCGAGACGTTGGCGTCGCAGCGGAAGGAGCCTTCCTGCATGTTGCCGTCGCAGATCTCCAGGTAGCGCACCAGTGCGTGGAGCTTCTTCATGTAGGCCACGGCCTCGGCCGCCGAGCGCAGATCGGGCTCGGAGACGATCTCGAGCAGCGGCGTGCCGGCCCGGTTGAGGTCGATGCCGCTCATGCCCTGAAAGTCCTCGTGCAGGCTCTTGCCGGCGTCCTCCTCGAGGTGGGCGCGCGTGATGCCGATGCGCTTGGTCTCGCCCTCGCCGAGCTCGATGTCCAGCCAGCCGTCATAGACGATGGGCAGCTCGTACTGGCTGATCTGGTAGCCCTTGGGCAGATCCGGATAGAAGTAGTTCTTGCGCGCGAACACCGAGCGCCTGTTGATCTTCGAGTGCGTCGCCAGCCCGAACTTGACCGCCATGCGAACGGCCTCGCGATTGAGCACCGGCAGCACGCCCGGCAGGCCGAGGTCGATGGCGCAGGCCTGGGTGTTGGGCGGCGCCCCGTAGGCGGTGGAGGCGCCGGAAAAGATCTTGCTCTTCGTGGCCAGCTGGGCGTGGATCTCCAGCCCGATGACTGCTTCCCATTCCATATTCGTATCCGCTTTTCGGCAGCGTGTATTAGTCGAACTCCGGCGGCCGCCGGCGATGCCAGTCCGTCTCCTGCTGATAGCGATGCGCCACGTTCAGCAACCGGGCCTCCTCGAAATAGTTGCCGACGAGCTGCATGCCCACGGGCAGGCCGTCGATGAATCCGGCCGGGGCAGAGAGGCCCGGCAGCCCCGCCAGGTTCACCGCGATGGTGTAGATGTCGGACAGGTACATGGTCACCGGGTCGTCGAGCTTTTCGCCGAGCCGGAAGGCGGGTCCCGGCGTGGTCGGCCCCAGAATCACGTCGACTTCCTCGAACGCCTGCCGAAAATCGTCCGCGATCAGGCGCCGGACCTGCTGGGCCTTGAGATAGTAGGCATCGTAGTAGCCGGCGGAGAGCGCATAGGTGCCGATCATGATGCGCCGCTTGACCTCGGCCCCGAACCCTTCGCCCCGCGAGCGCTTGTACATGTCCTCGAGATCGCGCGGATTCTCGCAGCGGTAGCCGAACCGCACGCCGTCGTAGCGCGACAGGTTGGAGGAACACTCGGCCGGGGCCACCACGTAATAGGCCGGCACTGCGAGATGGGCGTGCGGCAGGCTGATCTCGCGGACCTCGGCACCCAGACCGCGCAGCACGGCGAGGGCCTCTTCCAGCACCTTCGCCATCCCGGCGTCGAGATCCTCGGTGAAATACTCCTTCGGCAGCCCGATCTTCAGCCCCGCGATGTCGTCCTCGAGACGGGCGAGATAGTCGTCCACCGGCCGGTCGACGCTGGTCGAGTCCCTGGGGTCGAAGCCCGCCATGGCGCCGAGCAGGAAGGCCGCGTCCTCGGCGCTCGGCGCCATGGCGCCGCCCTGGTCCAGACTGGAGGCGAAGGCGATCATGCCCCAGCGCGAGACCCGCCCGTAGGTCGGCTTGATGCCGGTGATGCCGGTGAGCGCCGCGGGCTGGCGGATGGAGCCGCCGGTGTCCGTGCCCGTGGCCAGCGGGGTCAGCCGCGCCGCCACCGCCGCGGCCGAACCGCCCGAAGAGCCCCCGGGGACGCGCTCCGTGTCCCAGGGATTGCGCACCGGCCCGTAGAAGCTGGTCTCGTTGGACGAACCCATGGCGAACTCGTCCATGTTGGTCTTGCCGAGCATCACCGCCCCGGCCTGCTTGAGCTTCTCGGTCACCGTGGCGTCGTAGGGGGCGACGAAGTTGTCGAGCATGCGCGAGGCGCAGCTGGTCTTCACCCCCTCGGTGCAGAAGATGTCCTTGTGGGCATAGGGGATGCCGGTCAGCGGCCCGGCCCGCCCCTCGGCGAGGCGGATGTCGGCCTCGCGGGCCTCGGCCAGGGCACGCTCCTCGCAGACCGTGATGAAGCTGTTGAGCCGCGGATCCAGGCGCTCGATGCGCGACAGAAAGTGCCGGGTCAGCTCCTCGCTGCTGATGCGCCGGGCGTGGAGGTCCTCGGACAGCTCGCGAACGCTCTTGTCGATCATGCCCTTCTCCCTGCCGTCACTCGATCACGCGGGGCACGAGATAGAGGCCGTCCTCCACCGCCGGTGCGATGGCCTGGAAGTGCTCGCGCTGGTCGGTCTCGGTGACGACGTCCTCGCGCATGCGCTGCGGCATGTCCAGCGGGTGCGCCATCGGGGTCACGTCCCGCGTGTCCACGGCTTCCAGCTGATCGACGAAGGCCAGAATCCCGCTGAGATCGCGCGCATAGGCGTCGATGTCGGTCGGGTCGATCGCCAGCCGCGCCAGATGCGCAATCTTTTCGATGTCGGAGGGTCCAAGTGCCATGAGCGATACCTGTGGGCCGGATCGTGGAAAACGCGCAAGGTAGCACAAACGGCGCCTTGCCCAAAGCCCCCGCCGGTTGCTACAGTTATCGGACTCAGCTGGAGACCCGAATTTCATGTTGAACCTCAAGCGTCTCGTCGGAATCTTCTCCGAAGACCTCTCCATTGACCTCGGCACCGCCAACACCCTGATCTACGTCCGGGGCCAGGGCATCGTGCTGGACGAACCCTCGGTGGTCGCCATCCGCCAGGACCGCGGGCCGGGCGGCCCCAAGAGCATTGCCGCCGTGGGCCTGGAGGCCAAGCGCATGCTCGGCCGCACGCCGGGCAACATCACCGCCATCCGGCCGCTCAAGGACGGCGTGATCGCCGACTTCACGGTCACCGAGAAGATGCTGCAGCACTTCATCCACAAGGTGCACGAGGGCCGTTTCTTCCGCCCCAGCCCGCGGGTGCTGATCTGCGTGCCCTGCGGCTCCACCCAGGTGGAGCGGCGCGCCATCAAGGAATCGGCGGCCGGTGCCGGGGCCCGCGAGGTGTATCTGATCGAGGAACCCATGGCCGCCGCCATCGGTGCCGGCATGCCGGTCGACGAGGCCCGCGGTTCCATGGTGCTCGACATCGGCGGCGGCACCTCGGAGGTGGCCGTGATCTCGCTGAACGGCATCGTCTATTCGGAATCGGTGCGCATCGGCGGCGACCGCTTCGACGAGGCCATCGTCAGCTACGTGCGCCGCAACTACGGCACCCTGATCGGCGAGGCCACCGCCGAGCGCATCAAGCACGAGATCGGCACGGCCTACCCCGGCAACGAGGTCAAGGAGATCGAGGTCAAGGGCCGCAACCTGGCCCAGGGCGTGCCGCGCAGTTTCGTGCTCAACAGCAACGAGATCCTGGAGGCCCTGCAGGAGCCGCTGGCCGGCATCGTCGGGGCCGTCAAGACGGCGCTCGAACAGACCCCGCCGGAGCTGGGCGCGGACGTGGCCGAACGCGGCATCGTGCTCACCGGCGGCGGCGCCCTGCTCAAGGATCTCGACCGGCTGCTGATGGAAGAGACGGGCCTGCCCGTGGTGGTGGCCGACGATCCCCTCACCTGCGTGGCACGCGGCGGCGGACGGGCGCTCGAGATGATGGACGAGAAGGGCGGCGACGTCTTCGCGGTGGAGTGAGCGCTGCTACGCTGAAGACCGGCCGCCGGTTGCGGAGGGAACACCGCCATTAAGTTCATCTTCACACAGGGACCGTCGCTGGCGCTGCGGCTGGTGTTTCTGATCCTGCTCTCCGTGGGCCTCATGACCCTCGACCACCGTACCCGCGAGCTCGATCGCGTGCGTTCCTGGCTGGGCACCCTGGTCTATCCGGTCTACTACGTGGTCGGCCTGCCGGAGACGGTCCTCGACTGGGCCGGCGAGGCATTCGCCACCCGCCGGCGGCTGCAGGAAGAAAACGCGCGTCTGCACACCGAGAACCTGATCCTGCACGCCCAGCTCCAGAAGTTCGAGGCCCTGGAGGCCGAGAACGTCCGGCTGCGCAACCTGCTCAATTCCCCCATCGAGCGCGGCGAACGGGTCCTGATCGCCAACCTCCTGTCCGTGGACCTGGACCCCTACCGGCACGAGGTGGTGATCAACCGCGGCAGCCGCAAGCGTGTCTTCCGTGGCCAGCCGGTGATCGACGCCCACGGCGTGGTGGGCCAGGTCATCGAGGTGACGCCGCTGACCGCGACGGTCATGCTCATCACCGACCCGGCCCACGCCCTGCCCGTGCAGGTCAACCGCAACGGGCTGCGCAGCATCGCGCTGGGCACGGGCAACATGGAGCGGCTCTCCCTGCCTCACATTCCCAAGAGCGCGGACATCCGCAGCGGCGATCTGCTGGTCACCTCGGGCCTGGGCGCGCGGTTCCCGCGCGGCTATCCCGTGGCCCGGGTCGAGGAGGTGGTCATCGACCCGGGCAAGGCCTTCGCCCAGGTCTATGCCCGCCCCCTGGCCGAACTCGACCGCAGCCGGGAGGTGCTGCTGATCTGGCCGGAGACGGTTGCCGCAGACGTCGCCGAAGACGACACACCAGCCGATTCCGAATCCGAACAGGCGGCCACCGTTGCCGAAGAGACTCCGGGACGGGGGAGGCGCACCCGATGAACACCCTGGTACGCCGGCAGGGCTATGGCGCGATCCTGTTCAGCCTGATCGTGGCCTGGGTCCTGAGCGTGATCCCCCTGCCGGAGACGATGCAGACCTGGCGGCCGGACTGGCCCCTGCTGGTGCTGATCTACTGGAGCCTCGCCCTGCCCCACCGGGTCAGCATCGGCACCGCCTGGCTGGCCGGCATCGTTCAGGACGTGCTGGTCGGAACGCTCATCGGCCAGCACGCGCTGAGCTACGCCATCGTCGTCTATCTCACGGTCCGCCTGCATCAGCGGCTGCGGCTCTTTCCGCGCTGGCAGCAGATGCTCAGCCTGCTGCTGCTGCTCACCCTGGGACAGCTGATCCTGCTCTGGGTCAACGGTATCATCGGCCGCCCGATCCACAGCTGGCTGTACTGGATGCCGTCCGTGCTCGGGGCGCTCCTTTGGCCCGTGATCTATCTGCTGCTGCGCAGTCTGCGACGCAGTTTCCGCGTCACCTGAACCCATGTCGCGCCGGATCACGCTCAAGGACAACCTCCTCGAGAGCCGCCTGTTCATGCATCGCGTGCTGGCCGCGCTGGTCGTCTGCGTGCTGCTGCTGATGGGCCTGGTGGCGCGGCTGGTCTATCTGCAGGTCATCGCCCAC
Organism: Thiohalobacter sp.; assembly: GCA_027030825.1. Taxonomy (GTDB): domain Bacteria; phylum Pseudomonadota; class Gammaproteobacteria; order Thiohalobacterales; family Thiohalobacteraceae; genus J048. The sequence continues at coordinate 423 of JALVEM010000552.1, read as the reverse complement.
GAGCACTTCCAGACCCTCTCCGAGAAGAACCGCATCAAGACAGAACCGCTGCCGCCCAACCGCGGGCTCATCTATGACGCCAACGGCATTCTGCTGGCCGAGAACCTGCCCTCCTATCGGCTGGTCATCGTGCCCGAACAGGTCCCGGGCGACCTCGACGACACACTCGTACGGCTCGCACAGGTGGTGGAGATCCGGGACGACGACCTGGAACGCTTCCGAAGGCTGAGGGCCCGCTCCCACAGCTTCGAGGCCATCCCGGTGCGGCTGAACCTGAGCGACGAGGAAGTCGCCCGGTTCGCCGTGGAACGCCACGAGTTCCCGGGCGTCGACATCGAAGCGGCGCTGACCCGCCATTACCCGCTCGGCCCGCTCACCGCGCATGTGGTGGGCTATGTCGGGCGCATCAACGAACGCGATCTC
>JALVEM010000551.1 GCA_027030825.1 Thiohalobacter sp. | reverse complement strand
CGGGATCCGGTGCAGATCGCCATCTCCACCGGTGGCGCCTCGCCGGTGCTGGCGCGCCTGCTGCGCGCACGGCTCGAGACCTTCATCCCCGCCGCCTACGGCCGCCTGGCGAAGCTGGTGGAATCCTACCGGGAGCAGGTGAAGGCCCGGCTGCCCGACAGCAATGCCATTCGCCAGTTCTGGGAGCGGATCCTCGAGGGGCCGGTGGCCGACCGGCTGATGGCCGGCAAGGACCGGGAAGCCCGGGCGCTGCTCGAGGAAGCGGTGCAGAAGGCCGAGCCGCCGCCGAAGACCGGCGAGGTCTATCTGGTGGGCGCGGGCCCTGGCGATCCGGATCTGCTCACCTTCCGCGCCCTGCGCCTGATGCAGCAGGCCGACGTGGTGGTCTACGATCGCCTGGTCTCTGCCGAAGTGCTGGATCTGGTGCGCCGCGACGCCGAGTTCATCTACGCCGGCAAGGAACGCAACAAGCACACCCTCAAGCAGGAGAACATCAATGCCCTGCTGGTGCGCCTGGCGAAGGAGGGCAAGCGGGTGCTGCGTCTCAAGGGGGGCGACCCCTTCATCTTCGGCCGCGGCGGCGAGGAAATCGAAACCCTGATGGCCGAAGGCGTACCCTTTCAGGTGGTGCCCGGCATCACCGCCGCCGCTGGTTGCGCCGCCTATGCCGGCATCCCGCTCACCCACCGCGACTACGTGCAGTCCTGCATGTTCGTCACCGGCCATCTCAAGGACGACAGCCACGAACTCAACTGGAACGCCATCGCGCAGCCCGGCCAGACCGTGGTCTTCTACATGGGCCTGTCCCAGATCGAGGGCCTGTGCGCAAAGCTCGTCGAGCACGGCCTGCCCGCCGACACCCCCGCCGCCCTGGTCGAGAAGGGCACCACCCAGCAGCAGAAGGTCCACATCGGCGATCTGAAAACCCTGCCGCAACTGGTCAAGGACAACGACGTCAAGCCACCGACCCTGATTATCGTGGGTGAAGTGGTGAAACTTCACGACAAGCTCGACTGGTTCCACCCGGAAGGATCGGCGGCGGCGACGTATCCGGTTTCGGGGTAAGGGCTTCGTGCCTGTAGCAAGCAGTGATCGAGAATACGGAATAGCTATCTGGCAGGGAAAAGTTGGAGCGACGGGTTTTACCAGCCACCCGTGCCCAGCTACCCGTTACCAGCTACCCGTTACCGCATAATCGCGGCGGGGCGCCGCTCCTACACTAATCAAATAATCTTTGCGGTCTTTGCGTTCTTGGCGTCTTTGCGTTGAAGACTTTTACGCTTTACGTCCGTGGACCATCCAATAAATCCCCGGCACCAGCAGCAGGCTCACCAGTAGCGAGAACAGCAGGCCCCAGACGATGACGATGGCCAGGGGCTGGAGCATTTCGGCACCTTCGCCGAGGCCGATGGACAGGGGCAGCATGCCGACGGCGGTGGTGAGGGTGGTCATGAGGATGGGGCGCAGGCGTACGCGGCAGGCGGCGAGGATGGCCTCGGTCAGGGTCAGGCCGGCTTCCCGTTCGATTTCGATCTGTTCC
>JALVEM010000550.1 GCA_027030825.1 Thiohalobacter sp. | reverse complement strand
CGGCGGGCAGGGCGGATAGCAGGCGCCGCAGCAGATGCACTTCTTCTCGTCCACTTCCAGGGAAGGCTTGCCATTGACCAGCGCCGGACGAATGGCCGCCACCGGGCAGCGTGCCACCACCGAGGGGCGCTCGCAGACGTTGCCCACCAGGTCATGGTTGATCTTGGGCGGCTTGGTGTGCTGCACGTTGATGGCGATGTCGCCCTGGCCGCCGCAGTTGATCTGGCAGCAGGAGGTGGTGATGTGGACGCGGTTGGGCATGTTGCAGTTGCGGAACTCGTCGATGAGCTCGTCCATCATCGCCTTCACCACGCCGGATGCGTCGGTGCCGGGGATGTCGCAGTGCAGCCAGCCCTGGGTGTGGGAGATCATGGTGACCGAGTTGGCGGTGCCGCCCACCACGAAGCCGGCATCCTCGAGCGCCTTGATCAGCGGCTCGACCTTGGCCTCGTCGGTGACCATGTATTCGATGTTGGAACGCAGCGTGAAGTGCACGTAGCCGTCGGCATACTTGTCGCCGATCTCGCAGAGCTTGCGCAGGGTGAAGACGTCGAGGATGCGCTGCGTGCCGGCCTTGACGGTCCAGACCGTCTCGCCGCTGTAGGCCACGTGACGCAGCACGCCCGGGCGCGGATGGTCATGCCATTTCCACTGACGGTAGTTCCTGCGCATGACCGGGTGCATGTACTGGAATGCGTCCGGGCACCCGGATTCGATCGGTTCGCGCATTTCGGACATAGACATAGAGGTTTCTCCTGAATCTTGTGTGTACCACTAGAAAGCGTTGGCCCATGCCGTCACCGGCCGGCATGGCCGGTGACGACGCCAGGGATTCAGCCGGCCGCTGCCTGATGCTTTTCTTCCAGCTTGCGGCGGTACCACTTCTCCGCTTCCTCGTCCCAGCCGTCCATGCGGACGTAGGAGATCTGGCGCGGATGGTTCACCATGTGCGGGTCCACGTCCACACCGATGCCCTCGAGGAAGTTCACGAGACCGATGCGCTCGATCATCTCGCCGCAGCGCTCGTGCTCCAGGCCGTTCTCCGCCCAGAAGTCGATGATCTCCTCGGCGAGCTCGACCAGCTTGTCGTAGTCTTCCTCGGTCTCGAGCTTCATGAAGGGGATGACCACGGTGCCCATGAGGTCACCGATCTTCAGGGTGCGCTTGCCGCCGATGAGGATGGTCACGCCGCGATCGAGGCCGGGATGCAGGGCCTTGGGCATGACGTTGAGGCAGTGCATGCAGCGCACGCACTCGTGGTCCTTGACGGTGATGGTGTTGTCGTCGTTGAGGCAGATCGCGTTGGTCGGGCAGCGATTGATCACGTTCTCGATGATGTAGTCGCGGCCCTTGGTCTCGACATAGTTCCTGACCTCGTCCTGATCGATCTGCATCTCGTCGCGCCAGGTCCCGATGACTGCGAAGTCGGAACGCTCGATGGCGTTCTGGCAGTCGTTCGGGCAGCCGGAGATCTTGAACTTGAACTTGTAGGGGAGGGCGGGACGGTGCACGTCGTCCGTGAAGTTGTTCAGCAGCTTCCGGTGGATGACCATCTCGGAGCAGCAGGACATCTCGCAGCGGGCACCGCCGACGCAGGACATGCCGGTACGCACGCAGGGGCCGGCGCCACCCAGGTCGAAGCCGTAGGAGTTGATCTCGTCGAAGAAGTGCTGGGTGTTCTCGGTATCTGTACCGATGAACATGATGTTGCCGGTCTGGCCGTGGAAGGTCTGCAGGCCGGAACCGTACTTCTCCCAGCTGTCGGCGAGCTGGCGCAGGATGTCGGTGGTGTACATGTTGCTCGCGGGCGGCTGCACGCGCAGCGTATGGAATTCCTTGGACTCGGGGAAGGCGTGGCCGACCTCGGAGAAACGGGGGATGATGCCGCCGCCATACCCGTAGACGGAGACCGTGCCACCCTTCCAGTAGCCCTTGCGGGTCTCGTACGAATGCTCGAGCTGGCCCAGCAGGGAGTTGGCCATGCCGCGGATTCGTTCGTTCTCGTGCTGGTCACGAAGGCGCTTGATGCCGGAGATGAAGCTCGGCCAGGGGCCGTTTTCGAGCTCATCGAGCATCGGAGTCTCATGGTGCTTGTCGGCCATGTCTTTCTCCTTGAGATGTTGGATCGATCGCTGGTTGCGCTGTCTACTGTGGGCACGGAACAGCGGTGCCCGCGGATACTGACCAGGCGGAGGTGTCATCGCCTGCTGCGCCTCCGCCAGTGTGACGTGAAGTCTATGGATCGAGACAGCGGATGAGTACCCTACCCTTGGGGTGTTCGGGGTGCCACACCCTATCCCAAAAGTGGTAGGGAGGCAAACCGTGTCGGCGGCGAGTTCGTGGGGGAATTTGGCATGCGGCGTTACGCGGGCGAAAATGGGCCGGGCCGCGTTCGAGACGGGATGCAGCATGCGCCAACGTGCAGTGACGAATAGTAATGATGGGGTGGGCCGGGCCGCCGGCAGGCCGCCGTTCGAATTCGACCTCCGTGACGAGGCCGGCTATGCGCGCTGGCGCGAATGGAAGTTGTCGAACAGGATAAGAAACGACGAGCAACTTGTTGTTCGAATAGAAAATATCGAGTCACCATCCGATACCGAACTGGCGGCCATCCATGCCTGTATCGAGCGGGTGAATCTGGTGATCTACGATACGGGGGGGCAGCTGGTGGACAAGCCGGCGCTGCGACGATTCGCGCGCCGCTTCGGGCTCGAGCGTCTCGACCACAATCTGTGTGCCGACGAGGATGCCATCACCACGCTCAGTGTCAGCCGCGCGGGGCGCAAGGGGGAATACATTCCCTACACCGATCGGCGTCTCAACTGGCACACGGACGGCTATTACAATCCCCCGGGGCGCGAGATCCGGGCGATTCTCATGCATTGCGAGCGGCAGGCCGCCGAAGGCGGCGAAAGCCACCTGTTCGATCACGAACTGGTCTATCTGCTGATGCGTGACGAGAATCCGGACTGGGTCCGCGCTCTCATGGCGCCCGATGCCATGACCATTCCGCCCAATGTGGTGGACGGCCGCGAGATCCGCGGGGCCGTGACAGGCCCGGTGTTTCGCGTGGAACCCGGTGGCCGATTGCACATGCGTTACAGCGCACGCACGCGGAACGTGATCTGGAAGGACGACCCCGACGTGCGTGCCGCCGTGGCCTGGCTGCAGTCGCTGTGGCGGTCGGGCCATCCCTGGATCTATCACTTTCGGCTGATGCCGGGGCAGGGCATTCTCTGCAATAATGTCCTACACTCGCGCTCGGGATTTCGGGACGACCCGGAGACCGGGCAGACGCGGAAACTCTATCGGGCCCGGTTCCACGACGGGGTCCGGGCCATCGAAGGCATTGTGGCGGAAGGAGCTGAAGATGCTGTGGTTGAGTGAAGTCCTGATGCAGGAGCACGATCTCGATTCCTTCGAGGCGCTCTGCGAGAAGATCCAGGAGCGCGCCCGCCAGGGCGAGATGTTCTTTCGCATCGATGTCCGGCCGCCGTTCCAGGACACCCCCGAGGACTGGGAAGACCGGCTCGAGGCTGCCTTCTATCGGGTATCGTCACGCTGACAGCGAGGTGCAATCCGGATGCTGTTCTGGGAAGAGGAAAAGGAAGAAGAGGCGCCTTACGAGGCGCCGGACGATGTGCTCGACATCGGCTACCAGATCGACTGCCGGACCCTGCCGCTCGATCATGCCTGGTCACTGTCGCGGGCGGTCGCCGAGGCCCTGCCGTGGTTCGAGGAGGAGGCCGACGCCGGTCTGCACCTGATCCACGGGGCCGAATCCGGCAACGGCTGGTACCGTCCGGAGGATGTCGAAAACGAGGTACTGCATCTGCCGAGAAGGGCACGTCTCTACCTGCGCCTGCCCAAGGCACGGGTGGAGGAGGCCAGCGAGGCCCTGGTGGGCCGGACGTTCGACATCGACGGCCACCCCCTGCGCATCGTGCGCGAGGCGGGGCGGCGCCGCTTCAGCATTCTCTCCACGCTGTTCTCGCGCCACGTGCTCACCGACGAAGACGTGGGCGAGGCCGATTTCCTCCAGTGGGCGGCGGAGCAGATCAGGGCAATGGGCATCCCGGTGCGCAAGATGATGTCCGGCAAGACCCATGCCTTCCGGACGCCGGAAGGGAGCCTCTTCACCCGCACCCTGATGGTGGCGGACCTCGAGCCGGAGCAGGCGGTCGAGCTGCAGCGCCGTGGTCTCGGCGAAGGGAGGAAGATGGGGTTCGGCCTGTTTCTGCCCCACAAGGGGATTAAATCCGTCAAGGAAACACATTAGAATACTCCGAATTTCTGCCTGACCGGTGTTCTCGTGAACGGGGCGCCGATCGGATTTCGAATCATCGACTCCATGACAATCGTGACAGACAAGGGGCTGAAGCAATGGCTATCGAGTTCGAAGGCAGGACGATAGAGACCACGGAAACCGGCTTCCTGGTCAATCTCGACGACTGGTCGGAAGCACTGGCGCAGCACATCGCCGATCTGGAAGGCATCGGCGAGCTGACCGAGCGCCACTGGGACATCATCAACTATCTGCGCGACGAATACTTCAACAACAACCAGAATCAGCCGAACAATCGCGCGATCCTGAAGGAAATGAGCAACAAGTGGGGCGAGAAGCTGGCCAACAAGGACATCTTCAAGCTGTTCCCCCTCGGCCCTTCCAAGCAGGCCGGCAAGATCGCCGGGCTGCCGGAGAGCATGCGCAAGGGCGGATACTGAGTGGACGACCCCTCACCCATCGGGGATATATGCCGGGGCAGCACGCCCGGCTATAGTTGCCGACCAGGATTTGTTCTTAGCCATCTGTGCCGGAGGCAATCACATGAGCGAGAAGCAGGAACTGATCAAGCAGATGCTTGAAATGCAGAAGAAATTCATCGAATACGAGCACGAGCATGGTCTGGATCCCAAGGACTACTGGGCCCCGGATGCCGATCACGAGCTGGCGGGTTACAAGGAGAAGTATCGTGACATCGCCATGAAGGTCGTCGATCTGGCACATCAGGAGAAGGGCTCCAGCCGCTTCTGAGCCGGTCGTCCGACTTCACATGGGAAGCCGCCCTTGGGCGGCTTTCTTGTTTTCAATCAATGGGATAAGACAATCTTTCAATCCATCTCGCAAGCTCCCCCGGCGTGGATGCGAGATGGTCTGCGCCCCAGCTTTCCGGGCGTTCGTCGGCATCCAGATAACCGAACAGGGCGACTGCGGTGCGCATGCCGGCGCGCCGGCCGGCCTCGATGTCGCGACGGGCATCGCCCACATAGACACAGGCACGCGGGTCGGCATCCATGGCCTGGCAGGCTGCCAGCAGAGGAGCAGGATGCGGCTTCTTCTCACTCACGCTGTCACCCGAGATCACGGCGCTGGCCCGGTCGGCCAGCCCGAGCGCCTCGAGCAGCGGCTCGGTGAAGCGCGCCGGCTTGTTGGTGACGATGCCCCAGGGAAGGCCCTGGTTCTGCAGCCACTCGAGCAGGTCACCCATGCCCGGGAAGAGGCGCGTGCGGTTGGCGAGGTTGTCCCGGTAGTGCGCGAGCAGCCGCTGCCGGTGCCGTTCGAACTCCGGCGCCTCGCGCGGGATGCCGAAGCCGTGCTCGATCAGGGCGGCCGCCCCGTGGGAGACGTGACTACGCGCCGCTGCGGGATCGGCGGGTGGCCGTCCGGCGGCCTGCAGGGCATGGTCGAGTGCCGCGATCAGGTCCGGGGCGGTGTCGAGCAGGGTGCCGTCGAGGTCGAACAGGACCCCCGCGAGCGGTCTGGCAGGCATGGTTCAGGGGCGACGATAGGTGGCCAGATAGTTGACGTCGGTATCCGGGCCCAGCCGGTAGGTCCGCGTGAGCGGGTTGTACTGCATGCCGGTGATGTCCTCGAGCACGAGGCCGGCGGCACGGGCCCAGGCGTCCAGTTCCGAAGGGCGGATGAACTTTTCGTAGTCGTGCGTGCCCTTCGGCAGCAGTCCGAGCAGGTATTCCGCGCCCACGATGGCGAACAGCCAGGCCTTGGGGTTGCGGTTGATGGTGGAAAAGACCACGGTGCCACCCGGTTTCACCAGCCGGGCACAGGCGGCGACCGTGGAGGCCGGGTCGGGCACGTGCTCGAGCATCTCCAGGCAGGTCACCAGGTCGAATTCGTCCGGGTGGGCCTCGGCGAAGGCCTCGGCCGTGCTCTGCCGGTAATCCACCTCCAGACCGGATTCGTGCAGATGCAACCGGGCGACAGAGAGCGGGGCCTCGCCCATGTCGATGCCGGTGACCTGCGCGCCCTCCCGGGCCAGGGCCTCGCTGAGCAGCCCGCCACCACAGCCCACGTCCAGCACCCGCGCCCCGGCAAGCAGCACCTGCCTGCGGATGTAGTCCAGACGCAGCGGGTTGATGTCGTGCAGGGGCTTGAACTCGCTTTCAGGGTCCCACCAGCGGGCGGCCAGATCCTCGAACTTGCGGATCTCGTTCGGGTCGACATTGTGAGCCGTCTCGTTCATGGAAAGGAAGAATACAGAAGCCGGGAACGGGAGGCCAGCAGGAAGCTCGAAGCTGGGAGAATAGCCACGGGATCATACGGAAG
>JALVEM010000549.1 GCA_027030825.1 Thiohalobacter sp. | reverse complement strand
GTGAAGGCACCCCACGCTGCCGTCCGCTCCCTGTGGTGCCTGCTGCTGTGCGCGGCGCTGGCCTGGTCCGGCGGCAGCGCGGCCCATCTCCCGGTGGCGGTGGACGGCCGGCCGCTGCCCTCGCTCGCCCCCATGCTCAAGCGGGCCATGCCGGCCGTCGTCAACATCTCCACCGTGGGCCACGTGGAGATCTCCGTCAGCCCGTTGCTCAGCGATCCCTTCTTCCGCCGCTTCTTCGATCTGCCCGACATCCCTGCCCGCCGCGAGACCCAGAGCCTGGGCTCGGGCGTGATCGTCGATGCCGAGCGGGGCTTCATCCTCACCAATCATCACGTGATCGAGAATGCCGACCGCATCCGGGTCGGCCTGGCCGACGGGCGGCAGTTCGATGCCGAGCTCATCGGCAGCGACCCCGCCTCGGACATCGCCGTGATCCGGATCCGCGCCGAGGATCTCGTGGCCCTGCCCATGGCCGATTCCGATCGCCTCGAGGTGGGCGATTTCGTGGTCGCCATCGGCAACCCGTTCGGTCTGGGCCAGACCGCGACCTCCGGCATCGTCAGCGCCCTGGGACGCACCGGGCTGGGCATCGAGGGCTTCGAGGATTTCATCCAGACGGATGCCTCCATCAATCCCGGCAATTCCGGTGGCGCGCTGGTCAACCTGCGGGGAGAACTGGTCGGCATCAACACCGCCATCATCGCCCCGGGCGGGGGCAACGTGGGCATCGGGTTCGCCATCCCGATCAACATGGCGCGCGCGGTGATGGAACAGCTGATCCGCTTCGGCAAGGTCCAGCGTGGCCAGCTCGGCGTTCTGGTGCAGGATCTCACGCCCGATCTCGCGCGCGCCTTCCGCATCCGGCCCGGCCGTGGCGCCGTCGTCACGCGGGTCTATCCGGGCACCCCCGCGGAACGGGCCGGTCTGCGGACCGGTGACGTGGTGCTGCGGATCGACGGGCGCCCGGTGCGCTCCGCCGCCGATCTGCGCAACCGCATCGGCCTGCTCAGGATCGGCCAGACCGCCCGCATCGACCTGCTGAGAAACGGCAAGCCGCTGAGCGTGAACGTCGTCATCACCGCCCCCCGGCGAGTGACGCTGGAGGGCGAGCGTCTGCATCCCCGTCTCGCCGGCGCCCTGCTCGAGGACATCGTCGAGGGCATGCCGGAATTCGGCCACCTCGAGGGTGTGCGGGTCGGCAAGGTGCAACCGGGCAGCCCGGCGGCCGCCTTCGGCCTCCAGCCCGGGGATGTGATCGTTGCCGCCAACGGCCAGCCGGTGGCCGATCTCGAGGATCTGAAGCGGGTGCTTGCCGGGAGCGGTCGCGCCCTGCGGCTCAATGTCGTCCGTGGCAACGCCCGGCTGTTCCTGTTCGCCGGATAGCCACGGAATCCACCGATTCCACGGAAAGAAGATATTGCAGGAAACCTCGTTTCGTGACGCAGAGAGCACAGAGGACGCAGAGGAATCGATGTTTCCGGATTCCGGGTCTCGCTTCGCTCGCCCGGAATGACGAAAGAGGAGAAATCGCTCACCCGGAATGATACAC
>JALVEM010000548.1 GCA_027030825.1 Thiohalobacter sp. | reverse complement strand
CGAGGCGAGTAGGTCGCTTTCCTGCGTGTTTCGTGATGGGGTCGCCTCGGCGGCCCCATCGCGTGTATGGCATTCGGTCGCCAAAACCTCCAGAATATACGGCTCGTCCCGTTCCGGTGCCGCGGCAGTGGCGCAGTTCGGGCCGGACCGTCGGAGAATCTGCCAACAGAATGAAAAGCAAGGAATTTCTGTATAATCGCGTGCTGCTGAAGCTGAGCGGCGAGGCCCTGCAGGGCGAGATCGGCTTCGGCATCGATCCGCAGGTGCTCGAGCGGTTCGCGCGCGAGATCGCCGAGCTGGCCGCCGCCGGCGTCCAGTTCGGCCTGGTGCTCGGGGGCGGCAACCTGTTTCGCGGCGCTCCGCTGGCTGCAGCCGGCATGGACCGGATCAAGGCGGATCAGATGGGCATGCTGGCGACGATCATGAACGCGATCGCCATGCAGGACCAGTTGCGACGGCTGGGGTGCGAGGCCCGGGTCATGACCGCCTTTCCGGTCGGCACCGTCACCGAACCCTTCGACCGCGACCGGGCGATCCGGCATCTGGAGAAGGGAAGAATCGTGATCCTGGCCGGCGGCACGGGCAACCCGCTGTTCACCACCGATTCGGCGGCCAGCCTGCGCGCCATCGAGATCGGCGCCGACGTGCTGCTCAAGGGGACCCAGGTGGATGGCGTCTATGATGCCGATCCGAAGACCCATCCCGATGCCAGGCGCTACGAGCGGCTGACCTATCGGGAAGCCATCGACCGCCGGCTGCGCGTGATGGATACCGCCGCGCTCGTGCTCTGTCAGGAGAATCGGCTGCCGCTGCAGGTGTTCGACATCCACACACCGGGAAATCTGGCGCGCGTGCTGCGGGGCGAGGCCCCGGGGACCCTGGTCGAGGAAGGAGAATCCGACGCATGATCGACGACATTCTGGAAGATGCCCGCCAGCGCATGGGCAAGACCGTGGAAGCGCTCAAGGCCGAGCTGGGCAAGGTGCGGACCGGACGGGCCCATCCCAGCCTGCTCGATCACATCACGGTCGAGTACTATGGCACGCCGACGCCGCTCAAGCAGGTGGCCAACATCGCCGTGGAGGATGCCCGGACGCTCACCATCACCCCCTGGGAGAAGCAGATGGTGCCGGTCATCGAAAAGGCGATCATGGAATCCGACCTCGGTCTCAATCCGGCCACGGCGGGCACCGTGATCCGCGTGCCCTTGCCGCCGCTGACCGAGGAACGCCGTCGCGACCTCATCCGCATCGTGCGCCAGGAAGCGGAGGGCGCGCGCGTCGCCATCCGCAACATCCGTCGCGAGATCATCCACGACTTCAAGGAATTGCTGAAGGAAAAGGAGATCTCCGAGGACGAGGAGCGTCGCGCCGAGGAACGGGCACAGAAGCTCACTGACGAGTTCATCGCCAGGATCGAGGAAGTGCTGGAGAAGAAGGAAAAGGACCTGATGGAAATATGAGGCGATGAGCGCACGCATTCCGACACTGGAGGAGCGCATCCGCAGCTCGCTCCCGGCCCACGTGGCCATCATCATGGACGGTAACGGGC
>JALVEM010000547.1 GCA_027030825.1 Thiohalobacter sp. | reverse complement strand
GCGGATAGGCCCAGTCGAGCGTGCCCTTGGTGGCGATCAGGGCCATGGACGGGGTCTTCGCTTCCTCGATGTTCTGCAGTTTCTCGGGGAGCAGCTCGTCGAGCTTCTCGCTGAGCCACTGGTCGAGCTGGGGATTGGGTTCAGTCATCTTCTCTCCTCCTGTGGCCGTGCGCTGTCGGCCGGGTTCGCTGGGTTCGTGCGCAGCAACCCCCTGTCAGGGACTTGCATACCGACAAGTCGCCCGAATATAGGTCGAGGCGGGGTGAGTGTCAATCGTCAACACTGCTCCCAGGGCAGGCCACGGAAACGCCATCCGCCGACCGAGCTGCGATGATGGTGCTCGTCGAGATCGCCCTCGAAGCCCTCGGCGACGTGATAGACCGGGTGCAGGCCGGCCCGGATGAGGGCCCTGCCGGCTTCCAGCGAGCGCTTGCCGCTGCGGCAGATGAGGATGACCGGCGCCGGTCCGCTGGGCACCTCCTCGCAGGCCCCGCCGAGCAGCACCTTGCGGACCTCGCGCACGAAGTCCGGATTCACGTCCCAGTCCGGCTCGTCGATCCAGGGGATGTGGATCGCCCCGACCGGATGCCCCACGAACAGGAACTCCATGTTCGAGCGGACGTCGATCAGGACAGCCCGCGGATTGTTCTGTAGCATATCCCACGCTTCCTGCGGCGTGAGCGGAATGACATCGGACTGATTCATGCGTGCTCCAGCTCCATCGGATGCCTCGAATGCCCGGCCGGCGCCCCTGCTGCGCCTGCCGCGCAGCCTCCTGCGCCAGGCCGGCCGGGCGATCGCCGACTACGACATGATCCGCGAGGGCGACCGGATACTGGTGGCCGTCTCGGGCGGCAAGGATTCCCTCACTCTGCTCCACCTGCTCCGGCATTTCCAGCGCCATGCGCCCGTTCGCTTCGCGCTGGGCGCCGCCACGGTCGACCCCATGGTGGAAGGTTTCGATCCCTCCGGGCTGATTCCCTACATGGAATCGCTCGGCATACCCTACCACTATCTGCGCGAGCCCATCATGGACCGGGCCCGCGAGCACATGGAGAAGGATTCCTATTGCAGTTTCTGCGCCCGCATGAAGCGCGGCACCCTCTACACCCTGGCCCGCCGGGAGGGATACAACGTCCTGGCGCTCGGACAGCATCTCGACGACCTGGCCGAGAGCTTCCTGATGTCGGCCTTTCACGGCGGGCGCCTGCAGACCATGAAAGCGCACTATCTCAACGACGCCGGCGACATCCGCATCATCCGCCCGCTGGTGACGGTTCGAGAGCGCCAGCTCGCCGACTTCGCAGCCCGGGCCGGCCTGCCCGTGGTGCCGGACAGCTGCCCGGCCTGTTTTCGCATGCCGACGGAGCGGGCCCACATGAAGTCCCTGCTCGCGCAGGAAGAGGCGCGCAACCCCCGGCTGTTTCGGTCCCTGCTCACTGCCATGCGGCCGCTGATGGATGCCGAGGGCGCGCGCCGCATCGCCGCAATCGCCGCGGAGACCCGGCGTCCCCGTGACTGAGCTCCGTGCCCACCTCGCCATTGCGCTGG
>JALVEM010000546.1 GCA_027030825.1 Thiohalobacter sp. | reverse complement strand
CAGGCTCATGCGCTCGTCCTCGTCGAGCACGTCCTTCTCGAACAGCGAGCCCAGCCAGTCGCGCGGCGGCAGATGGAAGTCGGGCCCGATGAAGATGCAGCTCTCCAGCCGCCCCTCGACCAGCCGCGCCGCCCGGTATCGCTGCCGCCCGCGGTCGAAGTACTCCAGCCAGTCGACATCTCCTTCATCGCTGCACAGCAGCTCGCGCGCGTGCCGCGCCCAGTCGCGCGGCGCCTGCTCGCCGGCCAGCTCGTAGCGCCAGTGCCCGGGGCCACGCGCGCAGGCCCAGTAGCTGGTGTGCGCCATGTCCAGCCGCCTGCGCGAGAGCAGGAAACCGTACCAGGCCGCACGGAAGGGCTCGATGCGCGCCGGCGTGTGCTTGAACTCCGGCTGGCCCGAGACCGGATCGGTGTCCGGGTTCACCAGCAGGTCGATGGACGGCAGGCTGGAGAAAACGCTGTTCCAGTGCATGGGCGCGAACAGGCTGCCGGGGCGCTGCGCCTCGGTCACGACCGCGCGCAGCAGGGCGCTGCCCCAGTGGGTGGTCACGCGCACCAGTGCCCCGTCCTCGATGCCCGCGGCCCGGGCATCCTCGGGATGAATCTCGCAGTAGGGCTCGACGATGTGGCCGGAGAGCCGCGGCGACTTGCCGGTGCGCGTCATGGTGTGCCAGTGATCGCGCACCCGGCCGGTGTTGAGTATCAGCGGATAGTCGTCGTTCGGGGCATGGGCCGGCGTCCGCGGCCCGACGGGCACGAACCGGGCGCGCCGGTCCGGCGTGAAGAAGTGCCCGTCGGCGAACAGGCGCGGCGTGCCCCGCCCGGCGCCGCGCGGCACCGGCCACTGGATGGGCTCCAGGTGCCAGTAGCCCTCGTCGGTCAGGTCCGCCAGATCGCCGATGTCGAAGTCGCGCGTGCCCCCGTTCTCGAAGGCCGAGAGCGCCGCATGTTCGCGGAAGACGTCGGCCGCACTCCGGTAGGGGAAATGCGCCCCGAAGCCCATCCGCCGCGCCACCTCGGTGACGATCCACCAGTCGGGCCGGGCATCGCCCGGCGAAGGCAGAAAGGCGCGCTGGCGCGAAATGCGCCGCTCGGAGTTGGTGACCGTGCCCTCCTTCTCGCCCCAGGCCTGGGCCGGAAGCAGTACGTGCGCGTAGCGGGTCGTGTCGGTATTTCGGATGCAGTCCGAGACCACCAGGAACTCGCAGGCCGCCAGCGCCTCGCGCACGCACCGACTGTCGGGCAGGCTCACTGCCGGATTGGTGGCCATGATCCACAGGGCCCGCACCCGCCCGGCCCGCACGGCCTCGAACAGCTCCACGGCCTTCAGCCCCGGGGTCTCGGCGATCACGGGCGCGTCCCAGAAGCGGCGCACCCGGTCCCGGTCCTCGGCGGAATCCAGTTCCATGTGCGCGGCGAGCTGGTTGGCCAGCCCGCCCACCTCGCGGCCACCCATGGCATTCGGCTGGCCGGTCAGGGAAAACGGCCCCATGCCGGGGCGGCCGATACGGCCGGTCAGCAGGTGACAGTTGATAATGGCATTGACCTTGTCGG
>JALVEM010000545.1 GCA_027030825.1 Thiohalobacter sp. | reverse complement strand
ACATCAACCTCCTACCCTGGCGCGAAGAGCGTCGCAAGGAACGGCAGCAGGAATTCCTCGTCTACATGCTGTTCGCCGCTGCCCTGGCCGGACTGGTGGTGTTCTTCGTCCATGTCCAGATCGAGGGCCGCATCGAATACCAGCAGGCGCGCAACAAGTTCCTGGAGAACGAGATCCGCATCATCGACAAGCGCATTGCCGAGATCCGTGAGCTGGAAAAGACCAAGAAGGCGCTGCTCGAGCGCATGAAGATCATCGAGGAGCTGCAGACCAGCCGCCCCGGCGTGGTGCACCTGTTCGACGAGCTGGTCAAGACCCTGCCCGACGGGCTGTACCTCAAGTCGCTGAAACAGAAGGGCAACAAGCTTTACATCGAAGGCGAGGCCGAATCCAACGCGCGCGTCTCCGCCTACATGCGCAACCTCGAGGCCTCGCCCTGGTTCAAGGACCCGTCGCTGGAGATCGTCAAGTCGGACAGTGGTGGCGGCAAGGGCAAGAAGGGCGCGCGAAACCCGACCGTCCCGACCAAGCAGTTCAAGCTGACGGTGACCATCACCTCGCCGTCCGACGAAAAGAAGAAGGAGGACTGAGATGGCCATCGACCTTGCCAAGATCAAGTCCGACCTCGAAAGCTTCGATGTCAACGACCTGAAGAACATCGGCACCGCGCCCCTGGCGGTACGGATCATCGTCATTGCGGTGGTGGTCATCGCCATCCTCGGTCTGGGCTACTACTTCGACACCAAGGAACAGCTGCTGCGCCTGGAACAGCTCGAGCGCAAGGAACAGGATCTGCGTCGCAAGTTCGAGGCCCGCCAGCGCAAGGCGGCCAACCTCGAGGCCTACAAGGCACAGCTCGAAGAGATGAAGACCGCCTTCGGTGCCATGTTGCGCCAGCTGCCCAGCAAGACCGAGATCCCGAGTCTGCTGGTGGACATCTCCGAGACCGGTCTCAGGAGCGGGCTGACCATCGACCTGTTCCAGCCCCAGGCCGAGGCGAAGAAGGGCTTCTATGCTGAGAAGCCGATCAAGCTGGAGATGCGCGGAAACTACGAGGAGATGGCCAATTTCGCCAGCGGCGTGGCCACCCTGCCGCGTATCGTCACCCTGCACGACATCGAGATCGCCCCGGTCAAGGGCGGCGGCCTGTCCATGAAGGCCACCGCCAAGACCTACCGCTATCTCGAAGACAACGAATGAAGGACTCCGGCACATGGCTGACATCCTGACCAGGCAAAAAGATCACGCGCCGCCTGCCCGTCCGGGCCACCCCCTGCGCTGGCTCGGCGTGCTGGCGATGGCGCTGCTGCTGACGGCCTGCGGCAACGACATGAGCGACCTCAAGCAATACGTCGAGGCCACCAAGGCCAAGAAACACGGCCGCATCGAGCCAATCCCGGAGATCAAGTCCTACGAGGCCTTCGAATACCCGGGGCACGAACGCGATCCCTTCGATCCTTCGGCAGTGGCCGCCAAGGTAGAGAAAGGGAAGGCCATTGGCGAAAACTTCGTTTCGGTCGATACCAACCGGCCACCCGAATATCTGGAGAGCTTCC
>JALVEM010000544.1 GCA_027030825.1 Thiohalobacter sp. | reverse complement strand
TCGATCTGCTGCAGTTCCACGGTCAGGAGCCGCTCGCATGGTGCAGCCGCTTCGGCCGGCCCTGGATGAAGGCCGTGCGGATGGGGCCGGACGTGGACCTGGCCGGGGAAATGGCGGCGCTGGCCGAGGCCGGCGCCTGCGCCGTGCTGGTCGATGCCTGGCATCCGGCCGTGGCGGGCGGCACCGGCGAGACCTTCGACTGGGACCGGATCCCGGAGAATCGGCCCCTGCCGCTGGTGCTGGCCGGCGGCCTGACGCCGGAGAACGTCGGCGAGGCCATTCGCCGCGTGCGGCCCTATGCCGTGGATGTGAGTTCCGGCGTGGAGCGATCGAAGGGCGTCAAGGATCCCGATCGCATCCGCGCCTTTCTGCAAACCGTCACGAGTGTGTCTGCCGATGGCTAAACCTGCCGAAAACCTGCCCGACTTCCACGCCCTGCCGGATGCGCGCGGCCACTTCGGCCCCTACGGGGGGCGGTTCGTGGCCGAGACGCTGATGGAACCCATCGAGGAGCTCACCCGGGCCTGGGAGAAGCTGCGCAACGACGAGGATTTCCTGGCCGAATTCGACTGCGATCTCGCCCACTACGTGGGCCGCCCCTCGCCGCTCTACTACGCGAGGCGCTGGAGCGAGCGGCTGGGCGGCGCGAAGATCTACCTCAAGCGTGAGGACCTCAATCACACCGGCGCGCACAAGGTCAACAACACCATCGGCCAGGCATTGCTCGCCCGCTATATGGGCAAGCAGCGGGTGATCGCCGAGACCGGCGCCGGCCAGCACGGCGTGGCCACCGCCACGGTCGCCGCCCGGCTGGGCATGGAATGCGTGGTCTACATGGGGGCCGAGGACGTGCAGCGCCAGGCGCTCAACGTCTATCGCATGCGCCTGCTCGGCGCCGAGGTGATTCCGGTCGAATCCGGCTCCCGCACCCTCAAGGATGCCCTGAACGAGGCCATGCGCGACTGGGTCACCAACGTCGACACCACCTTCTACATCATCGGCACCGTGGCCGGGCCGCATCCCTATCCGGCCATGGTGCGCGATTTCCAGGCCGTCATCGGGCGCGAGGCGAAGGCCCAGATCCTGGAGCTGGAGGGGCGGCTGCCGGACGCGCTCGTGGCCTGCGTCGGTGGCGGTTCGAACGCCATCGGGCTGTTCCATCCCTTCCTCGACGATGCCGAAGTGAAGCTCTACGGCGTCGAGGCCGCCGGCCGCGGGCTGGAGACCGGCGAGCACGCCGCCCCCCTGTGTGCCGGCCGGCCCGGCGTGCTGCACGGCAACCGCACCTACCTGATGGAAGACGAACACGGCCAGATCATCGAGACCCATTCCATCTCGGCGGGGCTCGACTATCCGGGCGTGGGACCGGAACACGCCTGGCTGAAGGACATCGGCCGGGCCGAATACGTGGCCGTGACCGACGAGGAGGCGCTTGCGGCCTTTCACGACCTCACCCGCACCGAGGGCATCCTGCCGGCGCTGGAGTCCAGCCACGCGCTGGCCCATGCCGCGAAGCTCGCCCCGTCCATGGACCCCGACCAGATCGTCATCGTGAACCTC
>JALVEM010000543.1 GCA_027030825.1 Thiohalobacter sp. | reverse complement strand
CCGGCTGTCTCGACCGCTGTGCGGAAGGGCCGGTGATCGTGGTCTATCCGGAGGCCGTCTGGTACACCTGGGTCGACCGCGAGGACATCGACGAGATCATCGAATCCCATCTCGTCGGCGGCAGGCCGGTCGAACGACTGCGGCTGCCGGACGAACCGCCCCCTTCGGAGTGACCGGGTCGGGAAAGACTACGGAATCCACCGAATCCGCGGAAAGGGCTTTGCCGGGAAAACCCGTCACGTAACGCAGAGTGCGCAGAGGCGCAGAGAACGCAGAGGGGGATGTTCGTTCACGCAGCCCCGGGGCCGTTTTCGGCTATTCCCGGGCTGGCGGTTTTCTTTCTTCCGTCATTCCGGGCTCGCGCAGCGAGACCCGGAATCCAGAAACCACGCTGGTTCATGCCACGGTAGATTATTCCTTTCCTGGATTCCGGATCGGTGCTTCGCACCGTCCGGAATGACAGATGAGGGGTCATTCCGGCCAAGCGAGCCCGGTCTTGAGCCTGGGAAGCGAGACCCGGAATCCAGAAACCGCGCTGATTCCAGCCGCCGTGGTTGACGTTTTCCTGGATCCCGGACAAGCGCTTCGCGCTTTCCGGGATGACCAAAGGTGGATGCTTCGCGCCGTCCGAATGGCAAAGAGGCGTGTCTCCGATCTACGCTTCTTTTTCCATCTCCGGCGAATATTTGCCCTGCCGGGCCAGCGCCACCAGCCGCGCCCGGCGAACGAAGGCGCGCTGTGCCGCCTCGGCATTCTCCGCCTTGCCGGCCCAGATCTTCATGGCTTCGCCCTGCAGCGCACGGGCATAGGAGAAGCTGAGCTCCCAGGGCACCGTCCGGTCGCGCATCCGGTTCATGGCATCGAGATTGGCGGTGGCCTGTTCGGCCGTCTGGCCGCCGGAGAGGAAATTCACGCTCGGAATCGCGGCCGGCACCGTGCGCTTGAACACGCGCAGGGTCGCTTCGGCCACCTCTTCGGGGGTCGCCGTCTGGCCCGAGTCCTTGCCGGGCAGCACCATGCTCGGCTTGAGGATGCAGTATTCCAGCAGCACGCCGTGGAAGTGCAGGGCGTGGAAGACCGCGTGCAGGACATGTTCCGTGGCCCGGGCGCAATCCTCCAGCGAGTGGTCGCCGTCGAGGAGCACCTCGGGTTCCACGATCGGCACCAGGCCGGCATGCTGGGCGAGCACCGCCTGCCTGGCCAGTACTTCGGCGTTGCTGTGCCGCGCCACCCGGCCGGGTTTGGCATGGCCGATCACGAAGACGTTGCGCCACTTGGTGAAGCGGGCGCCCTTGTCGCGATAGGCGGGCAGCCGCTCCGCCAGGTCGTCGAGCCCGGCCGTGATCTTCTCGCCCTCGGCCTCCGGCATGTTGCGCAGGCCGCGGTCGGTCTTGATGCCCGGCACGATGCCGCGCTGCGCTAGCACGTCGGGCAGCGGGGTGCCCTGGTCGTCGGTCTGGTCGAGGGTCTCCTCGAACAGGATCACACCGCTCAGGTATTTCTGGATCTCCGGCGCGGTGAAGAGCAGGGTGCGCCAGGCCCGCCGGTTCTCGGGCGTGGA
>JALVEM010000542.1 GCA_027030825.1 Thiohalobacter sp. | reverse complement strand
TGCCGAAACTCGTCAGCCTGTCATCGTCGTCGTATTCCGCGCCATTGGCGATCAGGAACTTCTTCCATTCGGTCTTCATGCCGTCGTCTCCAGTGCAATGGCAGGCTGACTATTCTACACCCGCCATCCTTCTGCTGCGTGGTCCCGGCGTCGGGGCTGGATCGACATTCGGGGCAGTGGTATAACCCGAATACCGCACCAGGGGAGACATCATGGAGGATCGGAAGATTCACGCGCCGAGGCAGCCCCGGTTTCTCAATCCCTTCGCCATGCGCCTTCCCGTGGGCGCCGTCGTCTCCATCCTCCACCGGATATCCGGTGTCCTGCTGTTTCTGCTGCTGCCCGTGGCCGCCTGGCTGTTCGCCGAAAGCCTGGCCGGCGCCGAGGGTTTTGTCCGGGTACAGGAGCGGCTGGCGTCGGTGCCGGGTCGTCTGGCCCTGATCTTCGTCCTCTGGGCTTTTCTGCATCATTTCCTGGCCGGCATGCGGTTCCTGCTGCTCGATGCCGGTCGCGGCAACAGGCTGGCTGCCGCGCGCCGGATGGGGTGGATGGCCCTGCTGGCGGCGCCCGTGGCGACGGTCGCGCTGCTGTGGGCCTGGAGGGGCTGAGATGCTGGCCACCGGTCTGCGCGCCTGGGTCGTTCAGCGCTTCTCGGCCGTCTATCTCGCCGGTTTCGTCTTCTATGCCCTGGCAGCCCTGGCGTTGCGCACCGATGAAGGCCATGACGCCTGGCGGGCATGGCTGGCGGAGCCCGTGCACTGGATCGCCACGCTCGTCTTCATCGTTGCGTTGCTGATGCATGCCTGGGTGGGCATGCGCGATGTCCTGCTGGACTACGTGCGTCCGCTGGCGCTCAGGCTGCTGCTGCTGGCCTTGGTCGGTCTGGTGCTCGGCTTTTCCGGGCTGCTGGCCTTCCATGCCCTGCTGGGGGTGGCGGCATGAGCCTCGCACTGGAACGCCGCAAGTTCGATGCACTCATCATCGGCGCCGGCGGCGGCGGTTTGCGCGCTGCGCTGCAGCTCTCGCGGGCCGAGGCGCATGTCGCCGTGGTATCCAAGGTCTTTCCCACCCGTTCGCACACGGTGGCCGCACAGGGCGGGGTGAACGCGGCGCTGGGAAACGTGCTTCCGGACAACTGGCACTGGCACATGTTCGACACCGTCAAGGGCAGCGACTACCTTGGTGACCAGGACGCCATCGAATACATGTGCCGCGCCGCCCCCCGCGTGGTCTACGAGCTCGAACACATCGGCGTGCCCTTCTCGCGGCTCGACAACGGACGCATCTATCAGCGTCCTTTCGGCGGCCAGAGCCGCAACTTCGGCGGCGAACAGGCCGCGCGCACCTGTGCGGCCGCGGACCGCACGGGACACGCCATCCTGCACAGCCTCTATCAACAGAATCTGCGGGCACGGACGCATTTCTTCGACGAGTATTTCGCACTCGACCTCGTTCGCGACGAGGAGGGGGCGATCCTCGGCGCCCTGGCTCTCGACATCGCCACCGGCGAGCTGCTCCTCATCGAGGCCAAGACCACACTGCTGGCCACGGGCGGGGCCGGCC
>JALVEM010000541.1 GCA_027030825.1 Thiohalobacter sp. | reverse complement strand
AATCGGCGACGCTCTTGACCAGAGGATCGATGAGGTGTTCCACCTCGCCCAGACCGCCGCCCGCTTCCAGATGCTCCTGTTTCGTGTCCCGCGCCAGGTGCGTGAGCTGCCGGCTGGTGAAACTGGCGCCGAAGAAGCGCGTGACCGTCTCGGGGAGCTGGTGCGCCTCGTCCACCACGATGGTGCGGGCTTCCGGGAGCAGGCTGCCGAAGCCTTCCTCCTTCAGCGCCAGATCGGCGGCCAGCAGGTGATGGTTGATGACGACCAGATCGGCTTCCATCGCCTCGCGCCTCGCCCGTGCGACGAAGCAGTCCGAATAGCGTGGACACTCGCTCCCCAGGCAGTTGTCGGCGGTGGAAGTGACCAGCGGCCAGATGGGCGAATCCTCGGGCACGCCCTCCACCTCGGCAATGTCGCCCCTGCGCGTGCGCCCGCGCCAGTGACGCAGGATCTCCAGCTGGTGGATCAGTTCCCGGCTGCGCAACCGCCCCTGCTCCAGGGTGAGTTCCAGCCGGTGATGGCAGAGATAGTTGCCCCGCCCCTTGAGCCGGGCGGTGCGCCGAGCGAGGCCGAGCGCCTGCTGCAGCCGCGGCAGGTCGCGTTCGAAGAGCTGATCCTGGAGGTGGCGGGTGCCGGTGGAGACGATGGTGGTGCCTTCGCCGAGCAGCGTGGGGAGCAGGTAGGCGTAGGTCTTGCCGGTGCCGGTGCCGGCCTCCACCACCAGTGCCTCCCCCGCCTCGATCGCCTCGGCCACCGCCACGGCCATGGCCTGCTGGGGCGCCCGTGGCGCGAAGCCGGGAAGATTGTGGGCCAGCGCGCCGTCGTCGGCGAATGCCGCCCGGACCCGTTCCGGGAGCGAATTCATGAGTTCACTCCCACTCCTCGTCCACCACGCCGAGTTCCCTTCGCCAGGCCAGCCAGGCGATGTTGCGGAAGCGGGCGACGGACATGGCGCCACGCCTGCTGCGACTGCTGCCCTTCGTTTCCTCGATGGCCTCCAGCACCCGCTCGCGGGGGCACTCGTAGATCTCGACCGGCTCGTAGTTCTCGTCCATCAGCACCAGCATCAGCGAGTCCCATTCCCGGTCGGCCTTCACCTGCCCGATCCGGTGATCGCTCCGGCGCTCGTCGAAGATGACCCGGCTCTTGATCTGGATGCGGCGACCGGCGCGCCGTCCGCGCCCGATGGCGTCCCAGGCCACGGAGGGATCGCGGACCAGTTCCAGGTCGAGCAGCCTGGCCGCGTCGTTCTCGGCGATCTCGCCGCTGATGCCGGGCAGGGGCTTGCCGGTGGCGCGACGGTATTCCGCTGCCAGCCGACGGGCCTCGCTCACCAGGCGGTCGATGGCATAGGGACCGGCCTTCCCGGTGGTTTCCGATTCGCTGTCGTTGCCCATGCGCTTCCCCCGCATGCTCCTCGATCCGCATTCTATCCCGATCGGCCCCCTGCCTGCCGGATCAATCGTCGGATCCGTTCCCGGAGCATCTCGTCGTCAACCGCCAGGCTGAGAGCCTTGCGAGCCAGTTCCAGCGCCGCCTGCGGCTTCCCCTGGGCAAGGCGGAC
>JALVEM010000540.1 GCA_027030825.1 Thiohalobacter sp. | reverse complement strand
GAGCTGACAGACGTCGGCGATCTGATGAAGGACGTCGAGTTCAAGGTCTTCTCGGGACCGGCCAACGATCCCTTCGGACGGGTGGCCGCGCTGCGTCTGCCCGGCGGCGGCCGCCTGACCCGCAAGGAGATCGACGAATACACCGCCTTCGTGGGCCGCTACGGCGCGAAGGGGCTGGCCTACATCAAGGTCAATGCGCCGGAACAGGGGCGCGAAGGGCTGCAGTCCCCGATCCTCAAGTTCCTGCCGGATGCGGTCGTGGACGAGATTCTTGCCCGGACCGGCGCCGAGGCCGGCGACATCGTCTTCTTCGGCGCCGACCGCAGGCATGTGGTCGACGAGTCCCTGGCCGCCCTGCGCGTGCGTCTGGGGCAGGATCTGGGGCTGCTGGAAGAAGGCTGGCGCCCGGTATGGATCGTGGATTTCCCCATGTTCGAGTGGGACGAGCGTTCCGAGCGCTGGGTGGCACTGCACCACCCCTTCACCGCGCCTAAGGACGCCGACATCGAGCGCCTGGCCAGCCACCCGCACGAGTGCCGTTCGCGGGCCTACGACATGGTCATCAACGGCACCGAGGTGGGCGGCGGTTCCATCCGTATCCACCGGCCGGAGATCCAGGAGACGGTCTTCGCCCAGCTCGGCATCGGCGAGGCCGAGGCCCACGAGAAGTTCGGTTTCCTCATCGAGGCGCTCAGGTACGGCGCGCCGCCGCACGGCGGGCTGGCCTTCGGGCTCGACCGCCTGGTCATGCTCATGGCCGGGGCCTCGTCCATCCGCGACGTGATCGCCTTCCCCAAGACCCAGACCGCCAGCTGCCTGCTCACCCATGCGCCCTCTCCGGCCAGCGAGGAGCAGCTCCGGGAGCTCGGCATCCGGTTGCGCAGGCCGCCTGGGGAAAAGAAGGGCGGAGACTGAGCTGAAGCCATACAAGCGTCCCGAGTCCGTGCTGGTGCTGGTCCACGATCGGGCCGGCCGGGTGTTGCTGCTCGAGCGGACCCGTCCCACCGGCTGGTGGCAGTCGGTCACCGGCAGCCTGGAATGGGGCGAGACGCCTTTCGATGCCGCCCGCCGCGAACTTCGGGAAGAGACCGGCCTCGAGGCCGACGGCCTGATCGACTGTCACCGGACGCGCCGCTATCCCGTCCATCCCGACTGGCGCGCCCGCTATGCGCCGGACGTGCGCGAGAACCTCGAGCACTGGTTTCGGCTCGAGGTCCCGGAACCCGTGCCGGTGCATCTCAACCCGGCGGAACACCGCGCCTTCCTCTGGCTGCCCGCCGCCGAGGCCGCCCGCCGCGTCGCCTCCTGGACCAACCGCGAGGCGATCGAGGTGTGTCTCGAGGGGAAGCTGGAAGCTGGAAGATAGAAGCTGGAAGAATGACCAGATGCGCTGGCCGGAATGCAGAATCCAGAAGCTGGGAGCTGGGAGCTGGGAGTGAGGAGTAAGCGGTTCTTTCGTCATTCCGGCCGAGTGGTCCTTTTTTCTTTCATCGGTCATTCCGGGCGAGCGGAGCGAGACCCGGAATCCAGAGACCACGCAGATTCATGTCGCCGTGATATATCCC
>JALVEM010000539.1 GCA_027030825.1 Thiohalobacter sp. | reverse complement strand
TCCCAGGTTGCCAATCTGCGCGACATCCGCACGGGCGTCACCGAGATCGCCCGGCTCTGGGTGGCATTGCGTGAACTGGGTGCGCCGATCACGGACATCGACGTCGGGGGCGGGCTGGGGGTCGATTACGAGGGCACCCGGTCGCGCAGCGACTGCTCCGTCAACTACGACCTTCCCGCCTACGCCGATGCCATCGTCGGCATCCTGGGGCGTGCTGCGGACGAAGCCGGGCTGGAGGCCCCCGACATCGTCACCGAGTCCGGCCGGGCGATGACCGCCCATCATGCGCTGCTCATGGTGCCGGTGGTCGATGTGGAACCGGCCCCCGGCACGGGGCCGGTGCCGGAGGCGGCGCCGGATGAACCCGCGCCCCTGACGGAGCTGCGCGTGCTGCTGGAACGGGTGGCGGCGGACAATGCGCTGGAGGTCTGGCACGACGCCCTCTACTGGCGCGAGCGGATGCAGGCGCGCTTTCTGGAAGGCGAGGGAGCGTTGGCCGCCCGCGCCCGTGCCGAGCACCTGTTTCTCGCGCTCGCGCATCGCATCCGTCCCCTGCTGGATGCGCGGGAACCGCAGGCCCGCGAGATCCGCGAATCGCTCGACGCCCTGCTGGCCGACAAGTATTTCGTCAACCTCTCCGTCTTCCAGTCGTTGCCTGACGTCTGGGCGCTGCGGCAGGTGTTCCCGGTGGTGCCCCTGCACCGGCTCGACGACCCGCCTACCCGCCGCGCCATTCTGCAGGATCTCACCTGCGACTCCGACGGCCGGATCCCGGCCTATCCCGTCGAGGGTCGCGTGCAGTCGACGCTGCCGGTCCATCCCTGGCGGCGGGGCGAGACCTACCTGCTCGGCGTCTTCATGGTGGGCGCCTATCAGGAGATTCTCGGGGACCTGCACAACCTGTTCGGGGACACCGACGCCGTCGACGTGGTCTGGGACGCGCAGGCCGGCGAATACCGGCTCGGCCCGCCCGAGTGCGGCGATGCCGTCGACGAGCTGCTCGCCTATGTGCACTACGACGTGGACGCCATGGCCGCGCGCTACGGCGAGCGGCTGGCGGGCCTGCCCGAGGACCGGCGTCGCGATCTGCTGCGACGGCTGGAGGAGGGGCTTGGGGGTTATACGTATCTGGAGTGAGGCGTGAGGAGTGAGGAGTGAGGAGTCGGAAGGATGAGTGACGAGGTCGAGCAGGACAGGGGGCCGGCCTGCCCCCTGCCGCAGCCGCCGGACGAGTCGCATCTGGAGATCGTGCATCTCGATCCCGATCCGCCGCCGGCGGACTACCGGGAGGCCATGCGGCTGGCGGAGCAGGCGGCCGAGGAGCGGCTCGGGGAGGCCATGCTGATCGCCTGGTACGACCGTGACCGGGATTTCGAATCGCCGCAGCATGCGAGCGAGTGTCACGAGGCATCCGCCGTCCCGGGTTACGTGGACTACGCCCTCTCGCACGGCGCACGACTTAAGGTTGACGTGGGGAGCGGCCGATATGTGTTCTACTTCATGCCGGTCGATCTCTGAAGCAGCCGACGATGTGAGGCCAGGGAAGGCCGGCGTGGCACGAACCAGGGAGAGGAAAAGGCCATGTCCGAAGAACCACGTTACCGTGTCGTGCTCGAATCCTTCGACGCCGGTCGGGAGCTCGAGCTGGTCGTCCTGCTGTCGAAGCTCTCGGGGAAACCCTTCGACCAGATTCGCCCGCACCTCGGGAATCTGCCATGGAAGCTGGCCTCCTCGATGCCGGAGTCGAAGGCCAGAAAGCTGGCTTCCCAGCTGGAAAAGGAAGGCGCCGTCGTCCGTCTGGAGCAGGTGGAGGGGCAGTCCGGCGGAAGCGGCGCCGCAGGGAGGCAGCCGCCGGCAGCAGGCGGCGGTGGGTTCAGGCCCCCGGCACCGCTGGGGCTCGGCCGACGCCTTCGCTGGGCGCTGCGGATCGCCTTCGGCACCAAGCTCACCCAGATCGGGTTGATTCTGATCACCGGCCTCGCCTCTCTGATCGGCAGTCTGGTCACCGGACTGTTGACCGGCGGGGCCATGCTGTCCGTCATGCCGGCCATGGGCGAGGGCGGCACGCCACCGGATCCGGCCGCCATGCTCCAGGCCATGACCTCGCCTGGTTTCCTGGCCGCCATCGCCATTCAGCTCGTCGTCATGATGCTGATCTGGGGCCTCTACCAGGCCGCATTGCTGCGGCTCGCGCCCGAATACTTCCGGCAGGGCGGGCGGCCGCCGTTCGGCAGGCTGCTGCGCGGTGCCTTCGCTCGGGTGCCCGATCTGCTCTCCACCGCGGCGATCGTCTTCCTTCCCCTGGCAGCGTTGCCGCTGCTGGCACTGATGTTCGTCGATCCGGACGCACCCGAGCGGACGGCCCTGGCGGTCGGTGGCGGCTTTCTGGTGTCGATGGTGTTGACGTTCGCCCTCTTTCTGGTGATGCCCGTGGCGGCCAACGAACCGGTGGGGCCGGTGCGGGCGCTGGTCCGGGGCTGGCGGCTGGCCTCGGGCTATCGCTGGCGATTCCTGGGGCATGTGATCGTGCTGCTGTTGCTGATGCTGGGCGTGATGATGCTGGCGACCCTGGGCGTGGGCGCCGTGGCTTCCCTGGCGGCTCAGGTGGATCTCGTGCTGGCGGCCATCGTCGGACCGCTGGCCTATTTCGCCGAGGTATTGCTGCTTCTGTTCATGGCGACGGCCTTCCCGGTGCTCGCCACGCTGTTCTATCTCGAGGCCCGGGCACGACACGAGGGGGCCTGCTTCGACTGGCGGGAGGTGCCGGCGGACGACTGGCCGACCTGCGATGTCGGGGACGAGCCTCCGGGTCGCGGCATCCGCGCCTGGGGCGAGTTGCTGCTGGTCAATGGGGCGATTCTCGGTTTGATCTATCTGGCCACGCCGCTGGTGGAGCAGCGGTTGGGCGAGCTGGCCGTACAGTTCCAGGCGCTGATGCCGGACCAGCCGGCATCTTCCAAAGCCGGTCAGGGGCGGCACGAGCAGTCGACCGTCGTGCCGGGACTCGACGTCGAGCAGGGTTCGGGCACCGGGGCGCGGACCCTGACACTGCCGACGGGGCCCCGCTTCGGCGATGGCACCCTCTCCATCCGGCGGGATCTCTTCTTCAGCGACGAGAAGGATCCCAGGCTGTGGGTTCGCCTGCGGGCCGATGGCCTGTTTCCGGGCATGAAGCCCGGCGCGATTCCGGGCAAGGCCGTGCAGGTGCGCATTCGCGAGGCCCGCGCCCGCAACGGCAGGAATCTCTACAACGCCGCCAGCCAGTTCGAGCGCAATACCTTCTTCCACGAACTGCAGTGGATGCATGACGGCAAGAGCCTGACCGCCCTGCGCACCGTCCACCTCCTGCCGGGGGTGAAACAGGCCGACGACATCGTCCTCATCAAGGGTGAACTGGTCATGGAAGGCAGCGACATCGGTCGCATGACCGTGCCTTTCGCCCTTCGGGACGACCAGCCGGTGCGATTCGAACTGGAGGCAGGCCGCATCCGGCCGGCAGGCGATCGGCCGCCGGGATCAGGCCAGATGAGCGAGGCGAAAACCCGCTCGGCTCCGCTGCCGAAAGATCCGAACGAGGCTGCCTACGCCCTCTATCAGCAGGGACGCTATCGCGAGTCGATCCGCATGCTCGACCGGATCATCGCGGACGATCCGAAGAATTCCTGGGCCTGGTACACCCGGGCCTGGGCCTACTGGAAGCTCGGTGACCGTGACAAGGCCTATGCGGACGTGGCCATGGCCTGCGATCTGGGCTACGAGGAGGCCTGTTCACTGAAACGACAATAGCAGTCTGCCGGTGGTCACGGATTTCCGGCGGAAGCTGGCCCGGGATCGCCCATGCCCGTCGTTCCGTCGTCACCAGCATTGCAACCCGTTGAATGCCCTGGTGACATGCATGCGGTCCGAAACTTGCTTCAGGCTTTCACGTTGCATGTTTGGAATAACGGGGGGATTCTTCCATGAGCAAGATGAGACATGTCATTGTGGCCGGTGGCGGGCTTGCGCTGGGCAGCCTTCTGGCCCTGAGTGGTTGCGGCACCGGTGGCAGCGGCTCGGGCAGCGGCAGCACCCAAACCTATACGGGGGCGGGATCGCGCTGGGACGTGGAGCTGGCCTCCGACAACACCTTCACCATCACCCACCGGCCGAGCGCGAGCGGTGCGGTCGACATGACCGTCAACGGCACCTATCAGGCACTGGCCTCGGGCTTTCTCAAGCTCACGGTGGGCTCGGCCACGGGTACCGGTGCGCCCAGTCCGG
The DNA here is from genome assembly GCA_027030825.1 of Thiohalobacter sp. Taxonomy (GTDB): domain Bacteria; phylum Pseudomonadota; class Gammaproteobacteria; order Thiohalobacterales; family Thiohalobacteraceae; genus J048. The sequence continues at coordinate 2,374 of JALVEM010000539.1, read as the reverse complement.
GTGATGCGGGTTATGCCCTCAACGTGCCCGGCTATGTGTTCATTCTCAAGCCGATCGATCCGAACAGCGACCAGATCATCCCCATGATCAAGAGCGGGAGCTGCCCCACGGGCAACATGAGCGCCAACTGGGTCATGGTCAAGGCCGATGCGGGTGCGGATGCAACCGATGCAAGTCGTGATTTCTACGGCACCTTCGCCTTCGATACCGGCACGCAGACTGCATCCCTGCCCTCGCGCTACAACTTCAATCAGACCGATCTCGGTTCCCAGGCATTGGCATCCGGGACCTGCAAGGACGGCGTGCTCACCGTAGCCGGTGCCGACATGTTCCTGACCGACGGGGCGGGTGCGATCGTTCATCTGGGTGTCGATACGCCCAACGACCCTGCCGATGACCAGATCGTCTTCGGTTTCGCGCGCCAGAGCGTGGGCAGCGTCAATGCGCTGGACGGCAGCTATGCCGGCCTGTTGTTCGATGGCAGCGGTGGTGCGGGCTCCAAGATCATGCCGGTGGCGGTGAGCTGCAGCAGTGGCAGCTGTACCGGCAACATGGTCACCGACATCGACAACAATGTCCTGTCGAGCGACTCGGTGACCATCACCCTGACCACTGCCGACAATCCGAGCACCGGCTTCGTGACCGGTACCATCGACAGCAATCAGCCGGGATCGACACCCGGCCAACTGACCTGCATGGTCAACCTGGATGCCCAGGGCAGCGGCCGGAACATCATGAGCTGCGTGGGCCAGTCTCCCGGCGACAATTCCCAGATGTTCAACGTCCTGCTGGTCTCCAAGTGAGCATTGCCCGGCCCCGCCACGGCGGGGCCGGGATCCCATGCCGACACCGTAGTACATCCTGCTAGACTATGCGACGTGTCGGATCATGGGGATGCAGAAGACATGGAAATCCGTGTGGAATCCTCTCCCGACGAGGCCCGTCTGCAGGCGCTGGGGGTCTTCGAGTGGCCCACCTGGGCGTGCGGGGTCTCGCGTTTCCCCTGGACCTACGAGGAGGACGAGACCTGCTACCTGCTCGAGGGTGATGTGGTGGTGACGCCCGAAGGGGGCGAGCCGGTGCATATCCGCGCCGGGGATCTGGTCACCTTTCCGGCCGGAATGGCCTGCGAGTGGGACGTGCGTGCCCCTGTCCGCAAGCACTACCGGTTTGGCTAAGGGCTATTGCCTGGTGCCGCGGCAGCGACAGAACTGCCGCTGTACCAGCGACAGGAGCTGTCCCAGCGTCATGTCGAGCGGCACCGGCTGGGTGTCCGAGAACCAGATGTCGCAGACCTGGCAGTCGGCATCGCTCATCCGTTCGTGCACCAAGGGGATGCCCACGAACACGCCGGCGTCCCCGTTGTCGAGTTCCACGGTCACCAGCTGCAATTCCAGGGTTTCCATCGTTCACCTCGCTCTGGCCAAGGCCAGGTTTATGCTCATATAAAATCCATGCATCGTTCATGCCTGTGTATGCAAATGATTGATTGTCCAGGTGTGTGGCACAGAAGGGCATGGACGGCAGCGGAGGTGTCCGGGATTTGACGAAACCCAGGGCCGACCGCTACCTGTTTCCGCTCGCCGCCGGTTGGGCGATGCTGGCCATTCCCCTGTGGGTGACGGGGCTCGTCGACCGCCCGGCCGCCTGGCATGGCCACGAAATGCTGTTCGGCTTTGCGCTTGCGGTGATCGGCGGCTTTCTCTATACCCGGCCCCACGGCCTCTGGCCGCGCCTGCTGGCGCTCGCCTGGCTGGCCGGGCGGCTGGTTGTCCTGCCGGTCGTGCAGCCGGCCGCACCCTGGCTGGGGCTCGCCTATCCGGTGCTGCTCTGTGCGCTCCTGCTGCCCTGGCTCTGGCGGAAGGCCAAGCGGTTCGAGAACCGCATCGCCCCGGCCGTGATCTTCGTGCTGGCGTTGCTGGATGCGGGATGGTGGCTGGCATGGGCACTGGGCGATGCCGTGCTGGCCTTCCGGGTGCTCTCACTGACCCTGGACCTGCTGGCCCTGCTCATGCTGGTGATGGGCGGGCGCGCCCTGCGGGCGGCGCTGGGCGGACACCTGGAGCGGCAGGGGCTGCCGCGTCGGGATCGTCCGGATCGGGAAAACGAGCGCCGGCTGGCCCTGCTGCTGGCGGGTGCGCTGGCACTGGAAGGGCTGGGGCTGGCATGGCCCGCTGCTCTCCTGTTGGGTCTGGCAGGCGGCCTGGGTCTGTGGCGCCTGCGCGGCTGGTCGCTGGGGGTTGCCGTGCGCGAGGTGCGCCTGTGGCCCCTGGCGCTGGGCTATCTCTGGGTGCCCGCAGGCCTGCTGGCGAAGGCCGCCTGGCTGGCCGGCGGCCTGCCCGGCCTGGTCGGCATCCATGCGCTCGCCGTCGGC
>JALVEM010000538.1 GCA_027030825.1 Thiohalobacter sp. | reverse complement strand
ACCTCACCGGTACGCAGGCCAGCCGAACCGATCGACCGGCCCCAGAACAGGGTGCCGTCTTCCAGGGCCAGCAGGGCCGTGTTGTTCAAGAGAACCTCCGAGAGGAAAGTCGCGTCTTCGCCGGGACCGTCGGCGCGATCCAGGCCAGATGCAGGGCGCACGATTGGGCGGCGATTGTATCGGAAAACCCGGCGGGCTCCAAGGCGATGACGGGAGCATCGTGCACCGAGAAGAAATCCCGCCCCGAATGCCTCTCGACGCCGGTGTCCGGATACCGCAAGATGCACGACATGCGCAATGCCAGACCTGACGAACCGTCCGGGCCGGACCCGACTGCTGTCCGCGTGCTGCTGTTCGACTTCGGCGGCGTGATCGCAGAGGAAGGTTTCCGCGAGGGCCTGCAACAGCTCGCCCGGGAGCAGGGCCTGGACCCCGAGAGGATCTTCCAGGCCGGCATGGATGCCGTCTACGACTCAGGGTTCGTACTCGGCCGCGGCACTGCCGCCGATTTCTGGCGCCTGCTGCGCGCACGCACCGGATTGCGCGGCGACGACGCCACCCTGAGCCGGCGCATCCTCAAGGGTTTCAGGGTCCGCCCCTGGATGGTCGAGGCCATCCGCCGGCTGCGCTCGGCTGGCTACCGCACCGCCATCCTGAGCGACCAGACCCACTGGCTCGACACCCTGATCGAGGAAAACAGCCTTGCTGACCTGTTCGACCGCATCTACAACAGCTATCACCTCGGCAAGGGCAAGCGGGATCCCTCCGTGTTCGACGACGTGGCCCGGGATCTGGACGTCGCCCCGGGCGAGATCCTGTTCATCGACGACAGCCCGGAGAACGTGGCACGGGCCCGGAGCCGTGGCCTCCAGGGCTGGGTCTTCACCAACCGCGAAGCCTTCGAGGATTTGACGTCACGGCTTCTGGCCGCCCGGGCCTGAGACGTCTTGCTTTTGACAGGGACTTTCCGGATAATTCCCTGCTCCCACGCGCCCGTAGCTCAGCTGGATAGAGTACCTGGCTACGAACCAGGTGGTCGGAGGTTCGAATCCTTCCGGGCGCGCCAGATTTCAGCGACTTACGCAACAACAAAAGCGCGCTCCCCCCAATAGATAGGTATTCCCCCAATAGAATCGACGTTCATCTTTGCTTTTCTGTACGTGAACCTCGACGATTTTTCCCGCTCGTATCCCACCACTTGCAGTTCCGGTAATACGTCCGCCTGAACTGCTCGTCGGTTGCGAACTGCTCGAGCCAGCGAGCTAGCGGGCAGGACTCGGCGAAACGTTCTCGCGCATCATGGCGCATGTGCGGTCATCCCTCCGTGCGACGTCGATCGTGATTCGGTTCTGTTCCATGACGAGCTCGTGGACGAGCAGATAGGCGATGGAGCGCGGGACCATCTCCGTGTAGAAGCAGCGGCAGTAGCCGGTCTGCTGCGGCATGACGCAGGCCCGGATCCAGTGCTGCGGGTCGTCTCTCGTGCCGCGCGTCTCCGGGCGCACCGCGATCTGGAGATTGAGGTTCTGCCACAGATGCCTGGCGTTCCATTCGCTCTGGGTCATCTCCCAGG
>JALVEM010000537.1 GCA_027030825.1 Thiohalobacter sp. | reverse complement strand
CGCCATGGCCCGGGCCCTGGACGTGGTCGGCCTGATGAACACCCAGTTCGCCATCAAGGACGACGAGATCTACGTGCTCGAGGTCAATCCGCGCGCCTCGCGCACCGTGCCCTATGTGTCCAAGGCCACGGGCCGGCCGCTGGCGAAGATCGCCGCCCGCTGCATGGTCGGCCGCAGCCTGACCGAACAGGGAGTTGCTGGAGAACGCGTGCCGTCCTATTTCTCGGTCAAGGAAGCCGTCTTCCCGTTCATCAAGTTCCCCGGGGTCGATCCCATCCTCGGGCCCGAGATGAAGTCCACCGGCGAGGTCATGGGAGTGGGCACCCGTTTCCCCGAGGCCTTCCTGCGGGCCGAGCAGGCCGCCGGCATCGAACTGCCGAGCTCGGGGCGCATCTTCATCAGCGTGCGTGACGCCGACAAGCCGGGCGCCGTCGAGCTGGCCCGCGAATTCGTGCGGCGCGGCTTCGAGATCGTGGCCACGCGGGGGACGGCCCGGGCCATCCAGGCCGCCGGCATCCCCTGCGAGGTGGTCAACAAGGTGATCGAGGGGCGCCCGCACATCGTGGACATGATCAAGAACGACCAGATCAGTTATATTGTCAACACCACCGAGGGCCGACAGGCCATCGCCGATTCCTACACCATCCGCCGCACCGCCCTGCAACACAAGGTCCATGTGAGCACCACCCTCTCGCACGGCCGGGCGGTCGCCATGGCGATGGATTACCGGGATTACGTGGAGGTTCACCGACTGCAGGATCTTCACAAGGAGTTCGAAGCATGAGCGACAAGATACCCCTGACCCGACAGGGCGCGGAAAAGCTGCGCGAGGAGCTGCAGCGCCTGAAGACCGTCGAGCGGCCCAGGGTCATCCAGGCCATCGCCGAGGCGCGCGCGCATGGCGATCTGAAGGAGAACGCCGAATATCACGCCGCCCGCGAGCAGCAGAGCTTCATCGAGGGCCGGATCAAGGAGCTCGAGAGCAAGCTCAGCCACGCCCAGATCATCGACGTGACCCAGATGGAGAACACCGGCAAGGTGATCTTCGGCGCCACCGTGGTGCTGGCCGACGAGGACTCGGGCGAGGAGGTCACCTATCGCATCGTCGGCGAGGACGAGGCCGACATCAAGGCCGGACTGATCTCCGTGGCCTCGCCGATCGCCCGGGCCCTGATCGGCAAGGAAGAGGGCGAGGTGGCCGTGGTGCAGGCGCCGGGCGGCCAGCGCACCTTCGAGATCGTCGAGGTCCGCTACGAGTAGGGCATTCATGCAGCTCACCGAGGCACAGAAACGCTACCTGCGCGGGCTGGGCCACAGGCTCAGGCCTGTGGTCATGATCGGCCAGCGGGGGCTCACCGACAGCGTGATCGAGGAGATCGACCAGTCGATTCGCCATCACGAACTCATGAAGGTGCGCGTCAGCGTGGGCGACCGCAGCGAGCGCGACCGGCTGATCGGAGAGCTCTGCGAACGGACCGGCAGCACCCTGATTCACCGCATCGGCCATGTCGCCCTCATCTTCCGCCGCAACCAGCAGAAGCCGAAAATTCCATTGAAGCTCTCCGCCCGGAGAT
>JALVEM010000536.1 GCA_027030825.1 Thiohalobacter sp. | reverse complement strand
GAACTTCTCGCCCCGGCGCAGCGCGTCCTCGAGCCAGGTCATGGCATCCTCGTGCACCCACTCGACCTGCGGCTCGCGCACCTCCTCGCGGGCGAGCGCGATCAGCCGCTCGCTGCCGTCCACATGAACGACATCGGCGCCGGCAGCGAGACAGGCGCGCGTGACCAGCCCGCTGCCGGCGAACAGGTTGAGCACCCGGATCTCGTCGAGGTGGTAGCAGCCCTCCAGCCGCGCCCGCGCCCAGGCCGCGGCCAGCAGGGCGCGCGGCTTGACGCCGACACTGCCGCGCGGGCCGAGCGCCACCCGCACGTGGAACTCGCCCAGCCGCACCCGCCACTGCTTCGGCAGGCCCGGCCGCGCCGCTCGCCAGTGCCCGCCCTTCTGGTCGCCGACGAACTGCCAGTCGGGTGTCCACTTCTCCTGCGCCGGGCGTCCCGTGGCCGCCTTGTCCGGGCGCTCGACCACGTACTCCCCCCAGCGCTCCAGCCGCCGGCCGCCGCCGAAGTCCAGCAGGACGTAGTCGCCTTCGGGTTCCAGGATCAGGTCGAAATCGGACATGCCTGTTTCCTTGCTCTGCGGCGCTCGGCCGCTACAGCAATGGCCACGGAATCACACGGAAAACACGGAAATTCATGTTCCCTTTTCCGCCTGGTTCCGCGGCCTTTCCCGAATCGGTCGTTCCGGATTGCACGCAGCACGCGCCCGGGATCCACTCCCTCCGTCATCCCGAACGGGGCACAGCACCGGTCCGGAATCCACCCTTTAGTCATTCCGGAAAGCGCGCAGCGCTTATCCGGAATCCAGGAAGCTTTTTCAGCCCATGCATCATGGATCAGTGTGGTTTCTGGATTCCGGGTCTCGCCTGCGGCTCGCCCGGAATGACCAGGTGAAGGCTTGGCCACGGAATCACACGGCAAGACACGAAAGTTCATTGGAACAGGGCCCTTTGAATTCCGTTTTTTTCCGGACCGCATCGATCCGTAACGCAGAGAACGAGCCCCCCTCACTCCTCACTCCTCACGCCTCACCCCTCACGCCTCACTTTCAAAACACCGACGCGCTGAGTTCGTTGACGGCGGCGAGCATCTCGGGGTCGTCGGTCAGCGCCTCGGAGATGGCGGTGCGGCAGGCGACCACGGGATTGACGCCGGTGGTCATGAGCTTGGCGGCATGCACCAGCAGGCGGGTGCTCGCGCCCTCCTCCAGCCCGCTGCCCTTGAGGTTGCGGGTCATCTGGGCGAACTGGACCAGCTTCTCGGCCATGGCCGGGTCGATGCCGGATTCCTTCTCGATGATGCGGGCCTCGAGCTGGGGATTGGGATAGTCGAAGTTGAGCGCCACGAAACGCTGCCGGGTGCTCTGCTTGAGATCCTTGAGCACGCTCTGGTAGCCGGGATTGTAGGAAATGGCCAGGCAAAACTCCGGGCTGGCCTCGAGGATCTCGCCGAGCTTCTCCATCGGCAGCACCCGGCGGTCGTCGGCCAGCGGGTGGATGACCACCGTGGTGTCCTTGCGGGCCTCGACGATCTCGTCGAGATAGCAGATGGCGCCGTGGCGCACGGCCCGCGCCAGCG
>JALVEM010000535.1 GCA_027030825.1 Thiohalobacter sp. | reverse complement strand
CGATAGCGCGGATTTTCCTGCAGGAAGCGGGCATAGTCCGCCAGGCTGGCCTCGGGGCTCTCATAGGCCCGGAAGCTCGCCCGCTCGCGACGCAGCAGGCCTGCCCGGTACTCGAGGGTATCGGCGCCGGCCCGCTCGCCGTGCCAGCGCGCGTCGGCCTTGATGCCGAACAGGTTGTGGGTGGAGCGGCCGTCGGCCCGCCTCGGAATGGCCCGTCCCCAGCCGGTCTCGAGCGCCGCCTGGGCCACGATGGCCTCGGCCGGCACGCCGAGTCGGGCTGCGATGCGCCTGGCGTGGGGCATGAGATCCGTCACGAAGCGTTTGGGATCGCCATCCCGCCAGGCCTGCACGTCGAGTGACGGGAGCCTTGTCTCCGTGCTTTTTGCGTTTGCGTTCCCGACGATCGCACCGGACATTGGAGTCCGCGCTGGCTGCAACGGAATCGATGGTGTTCCCGCCGGTCGCGCGGGCAGCACCCGTTGTCCTTCCTCCACGCCGCCGAGCTGGCGTACCAGCAGATCCGCCAGCCCCAGCCCCCGCCCGCGGGTCAGTTCGGAAGCGATCTGCTGATCGTACATGCCCTGGTAGAAACGGATCTGGTCGTTGTCGAACAGGCCGTCGGAGGGGGCCGCCTTGCGCATCTCCTTGAGCATCAGGTTCAGGAACAGGGCCTCGAACTGGCCGGCCACCCTGCGCAGGGTCTCCGGATCACGCGGGTTGCCGCGCGCGGCGGCACGCATGCCGTGGAACTGCGCGAAGTCGGCATAGAAACCGGCCTGGTCGACGGGATTCATGCGGCGTAGCCCCTTCAGATTATGATCAGCTCGGCGCGCAGGGCGCCGGCGGCCTTGAGCGCTTCGAGAATCGCCACCAGATCACCCGGGGCGGCGCCCACCTGATTGATGGCGGTGACGATGTCGTTGAGCGTCACGCCCGGGTTGAGCAGAAACATGCGGCTGTCCTCCTTCTGCACCGTCACCTGACTCTGGGGCGTGACCACCGTCTCGCCACCCGAGAGCGGCGGCGGCTGACTCACCTGCGGCGATTCGCTGATGGTGACCGTCAGGCTTCCGTGCGAGACGGCCGCCGGCATGACCCGCACGTGCGCTCCGATGACGACCGTGCCGGTACGCGAGTTCACGATCACACGGGCCGGCGCCTCGCCCGGGTCGACCTCCATTTCCTCGAGCATGGCCACGTAGGCCACCCGCTGGTCGGAATCGCGCGGCGCGTTGACCCGCACGGAGGCCGCATCGATGGCCTTCGCAGTGCCGGGGCCGATGACATGATTGATGGCCTTGGCCAGGCGCATGGCGGTGGTGAAGTCGGGCGTGTGCAGATTGAGCGTGAGGGCATCGCCTTCCAGGAACGGGCTGCGCACCTCGCGTTCCACGGTCGCTCCGTTGGGTATGCGTCCCACGCTGGGCACATTGACCGTGATGCGCGAGCCGTCCTCGCCGCCGGCGCTGAGCCCGCCGACTACCAGGCTGCCCTGGGCGATGGCGTAGACCCGGCCGTCCGCGCCCCGCAGGGGCGACATCAGCAGGGTGCCGCCGCGCAGGCTCTTGGCATCCCCGATGGAAGAGACGGTCACGTCGATGGTCTGGCCGCGCTTGGCAAAGGGCGGCAGCTTGGCGCTGATGGAAACCGCCGCCACGTTCTTGAGGCTGACGTTTACGTCCGGCGGCACGGTGACACCCATCTGGGTGAGCATGTTGCGCACGCTCTGCACCGTGAAGGGCGTCTTGTCACCCGTGCCATTGAGGCCCACGACCAGCCCGTAACCCACCAACTGGTTGTCGCGCACCCCGGCGATACGGGCGATGTCCTTGACCCGTTCCGCCAGGGCGGGCGGTGCACAAAGGGAAAAACACAGGATCAGTCCGGTTGTGATGATTCGTTGCCACATGGTTCTTTCCCTCAGAAAGGCCACAGCGTGCTGTAGAAGAAGCGGGCCAGCCAGCCCATGCGATTGGAGTCGGCGAACTCGCCCTTGCCGCTGTAGGCGATCCGTGCATCCGCCACCTGGGTTGACAACACCGTGTTGTCCGGCCGGATGTCGGCCGGGCGCACGATGCCGGAGATGCGGATGTATTCCTCGCCGGTGTTGATGGTGAGCCACTTCTCGCCCTGGACGACGAGATTGCCGTTGGGCAACACCTCGGAGACGGTGACCGTGATGTTTCCGGTCAAGCTGTTGCTCTGGGTACTGTCGCCCTTGCCCTGAAACGACTGCCCGGAGTCCACATTCGTGCCGAGCGTATTGGTGCGATCGCTGCCCCCGGGCATGAACGGCATGTTGAAACGCAGCGTCTTGCCGAGCAGTGTGGGCGCAGCCATTTCATTCTTGTAGTCCTTGGAAGTCTTGGTATTGGCCGTCTTCTTGGCCTGGGTCTTTTCCTGCAGCACGATGGTCAGAATATCACCCACCCGGCGTGCCTTGATGTCCGTGAAAAGCGAGACGTCATGGCCTTCCTGGTAGATGGCACCCCCCACCTGTTTCGGTGCCGGGGTGACCGGAGGCATGGTCGGCCGGTAGACCACCTCCTGTACCGGGCGTGAGGCACAACCGCCCAGCATCAGGGACACGAGCAGCAAGTGCCAGACCGGAATGTGCAGGAAATCACGCATGATCACCCATCCTAGAGGTTGTTGTTGACGTACTGGAGCATGCGGTCGGTGGTCGAGATGGCCTTGGAATTCATCTCGTAGGCACGCTGTGTCTCGATCATGTTGACGAGTTCCTCGACCACATTCACGTTGGAAGTCTCCAGCGCACCCTGCACCAGGGTGCCCACACCATTGAGGCCTGGATTCGTCACCGTGGGCGAACCGCTGGCGGCGGTCTCCACGTACAGGTTCTGGCCGATCGGCTGCAGACCCGCGGGATTGATGAAATCCGCCAGTGTCAGCGTGCCCACCTGGCTGGGCTGCGCCTGCCCCTGCTGCTGGACCGAAACGACGCCGTCGGAGCCAATGGTCACACTCTGTGCATCGTTGGGTATGGTGATGTTGGGCACCACCTGGTAGCCGCTGCTGGTCACGAGCTGTCCATTGGCATCGATGCTGAGCGTGCCGTCGCGGGTATATGCCAGACTGCCATCCGGCATCAGGATCTGCAGATAGCCGCGGCCCTGGATGGCGATGTCGAAGGTATTGTTGGTCTGCACGATATTGCCCTGGGTATGCAGCTTCTGGGTGGCCACCGTGCGGACGCCGGTGCCGATCTGCAACCCGGAAGGCAACTGAGTGTTCTGGGACGACTGGGCGCCCACCTGACGGACATTCTGATAGAGCAGATCCTCGAACACGGCACGACTGCGCTTGAAGCCGGTGGTGTTCACGTTCGCCAGGTTGTTCGAGATGACGCTCATGCGCGTCTGCTGGGCCTCCAGCCCGGTCATCGAGATCCACATGGCCTTGTTCATGTCTTCACTCCCTTGGATTCAGCGGGCGTCAGCCCTGGATGTTCATGAGGCGGGATGATGCCTCGTCGTTGCGCTTGGCTGCATCCAGCAGCTTGACCTGTGCCTC